>PWSL01000470.1 GCA_003563255.1 Desulfonatronospira sp.
ACAATGTCAGCCCCGTCCACCAGCAGGTGCCTGCCCGAGGTGACCACGTAGCCCTCCAGTTCAGGCTCAATTATTTCCACCAGCCGGCCGTCCTGAAGCCCTGTGCGCACCGGGACGAAATGTGCCTGCATGGTGTCCCTGTCAACCACAAAAACCCCCTGGGAGCCGTTGCGGCGGGCCAGGGACGCTGAGGGGACAGCTGTAGCCTGCGGTCTTTGACCCAGTTCAATCTGTACCCGGACAAACATTCCCGGGGCCAGACGTCCGTCGGGATTGGGGACAAGCACCTCTGCCCTGGCCTGACGGGTGGCATCCTCCAGCAGAGGGGCCAGGCGGATGATGGTTCCCTCAAGCTGCAGGTCTGAAAAGGCGTCCGGCTTGATTACAGCGCTCTGGCCGGTGGATATGAAGGGGTAATCCCGTTCTATTACATTTATGACCGCCTTGAGATTTCTGGTGCAAATGATGGTGACTATGGGCTCGTTGGCCTGCAGCATGTCGCCTTCGTCCACAAAGCGGCGGGCCACCCGGCGGGTGGGGTCATCCCCGGACCATCTGGCCCGGATGGTGGTATATTCCAGCCTGACCCTGGCAGCCTCTAAGGCGGCCTGTCTCTGCCTGACCTGAGCCTGGGCCACATCATGTCTGGACTGGCGGACAGCAAATACAGACTGGGCCTGGTCCAGCTCGGACTGAGAGAGATTGCCCCTTTCAAAAAGCCTTTGGGAACGATCCAGGTCTTTTCTGGCCACTTCCAGCTCACTGGAGCTCTCCACCAGTGCGGCCCGGGCGAGCTCCAGTTCAGCCGTGGCCATATGGACCTCCTGGGCGAATTCTTCGCTGTCCAGCTCTGCTATGATATCTCCTCTGGCCACCCGGTCTCCGATATCCACGTGCAGTTTTTCAAGTCTGCCGGACACCCTGGGGGCGACCTGAAATGATGTTTCAGCCACCAGGGTGCCGGTAATCTCTGCACGGTGGTACAAAGTCTCGGTGCCTACCGGCTCGACGCTAACGGCCTGGGCTCTCTGTCCAGGACCGCCTGAAGGGGGCTCAGGGTTTAAAATGTCCTGGTAGACCTTGTAGCCCACCAGTCCCAGAAAAGAGAGGATAATGGCCAGAGTCACAAATTTTTTCATTATATTGTTTCCTCCGAGGAGCAGGTATTCTAACCATTAACTGATGGATAAACAAGAGTCTTTTATGGTTTGAACAGGTTCTTACTTGTTTACTGTTTAACTCTACAGTGACACTTTGTGTAAATTATCGCCTCGGCCACCGGGGACAGGCACTTTTGCCGACCTCAAACCGTAAAACGGCCGGACTATCCGGCGGGAAAAAAGCCAGTCACCTTCGTGCTGAAATAAAGTGTTGCTGCAGTGTTAAGGATTTAGGCAAAAATAATACCAAAGCTGGCTCTGCCCTCAACCCAGGATACAGAAGTGCTCGTATCCCACAATTGCCAGGCTTTTGCCGCGACCCTGCGCGGGAAAAGAGAGCCATTCGGTACAAAAGAGACTGCCCACGGAATACACGGAATTTCACGGAATATGCGTTGCTTCGCAACGCTTTAAAACTTCCGTGCCCTTCCGTGTGTTCCGTGGGCATAACCTCTTGGCATTCTTTAAAAATAAAAAAAATGTTGGTTTGAAATTTTCACTAAGCGCTTAATGCGGAATGTGGCTGCAATCCAAGCATAGAGTTGTTCTTGTCCAAATTGGGACAGTTCCGAACCTATTGTTCTGATGAAAAAGTTACAGCTATTGGATTTAAAAAATTTGTGCGGAACTGTCCCAGAGCCAGGCGCTGAAGCTCCCTCATTGCTCGCATCACCTTGCTTTTTTTAAGTGTTGATGTAATGTTTAGAATGGTCATGGAATATTCAATATATACCATCATGTTGCAGGTAAGAGGACGAAATGTGCAATCTGGTCTAGATTTGTGCAAGTTGTGCAGTAGGGAATTGCACAGGGAAGCTTATTATTGCTTATTGGACTGAAATTAACCAGGTCCACTCTTTTAATCCACATCACCCCTTTTTCTTCACTATACAGAGTTACAGGAATTTGATATTAAGGCGCTTGGCACATATTTCGGAACAACGTGTTGGTCGTTAAAATCGGTTAGTGGTTCTTCGTTCCTGGTTACCTCTCGATCCCAGGCTCCAGCCTGGTTACCTCTCGATCCCAGGCTCCAGCCTGGTTACCTCTCGTTCCCAGGCTCCAGCCTGGGAACGTATAGTTCTTGCGGCACCAGCCGCTTCTTTTTTTGTGTTTTTTTGTGGGGACAGGCACCTCAGCACTTATTTTTTTATCGAACAAGAAACTCCTTAGAAAAATATATGCCGGGAGAGCCAGTCCCCGTACTCAACGCGTCCTGCAAGGGTTAACCGAATGATGCCCCGGGGGGTCCACTTTTTCCGCGCACGGTCTTGGAAAAAGCCTGGTGACTTACTCTTGAAACCCTGCCTGCCCTGATAACAACGCTGAAAGCGTTCCTGTGGAGCAGGGTTTAAGCGCGCCTGCCCGGTGAAACAACGCCTCGCGTTCCAGCTTTGCCGGGTTTAACTGGGTCAGAAAAAACAAGAAAAATTTTAGCCATGGCCGGGGTTCAGCGCTTGGCAGTGGGGCTGTCCCCAGACCTGTATCACGCGCCTCGCTGAATGGTTACATTTAAGGAGATCTGCCAGTGTACATTGTTACCGGGGGAGCCGGATTTATAGGCAGCGGGTTTGTATGGAAGCTGAATACCATGGGGATTGACGATGTACTCATTGTGGATCATTTGAATCACGGTGATAAATGGAAAAACCTGGTCAATCTCAGGTTCAGGGATTATGAGGACAAAAATGGTTTTCTAGACAAGCTGGAAAAAGACAGTTTTCCTGCTGTTGAGGGAGTGGTGCACATGGGGGCCTGCTCGTCCACCACAGAAACAGACGCCGATTACCTCATGCAGAACAATTTTAAGTACTCCCAGCGCCTGGCCGGGTATTGCAGCCGGAACAGGGTTAGATTTTTATATGCAAGCAGTGCAGCCACCTACGGAGACGGAAGCTCTGGTTTCAGTGATGATACTGAAAGAATGCAGTCTCTGAAGCCTCTTAACATATATGGATACTCCAAGCAGCTTTTTGATCTCTGGATGCAGAGACAGAAATGGCTGGACAGAGCTGTTGGTCTGAAGTTTTTTAATGTCTACGGTCCCAACGAGTATCACAAGCAAGAAATGCAGAGCGTTGTTCGAAAGGCTTATTTCCAGGTGAAACAAACAGGTAGAGTCAGGCTTTTCAAGTCTTATCACCCGGATTATGGACATGGAGAACAGAAAAGAGACTTTGTTTACCTCAAGGATTGCCTGGATGTAATGGCATGGCTCCTGGAGCATCATGAGGTCAACGGGATCTTCAACCTGGGGTCAGGTCGGGCCGAATCCTGGAACGACCTGGCTGGAGCGGTTTTTAAAGCCCTGGGCCGGGATCCGGTTATCGAATACATTGACATGCCCGGGGACATTCGTCCCAAGTATCAGTACTATACCCGGGCGGAAATGCAGAGGCTGGCAGATACCGGCTGTCCAGTGCAGTTCCGTGCCCTGGAGCAGGGTGTGCGGGATTATATTTTAAAACACCTGGAAGTAAACGATCCATACCTTTTACCGTAAGTAAGATGCGACTGCAAAAAGACTTATCTGACTTTTTTTACAAGTGCATAACACTACAGCGAAACTTATAAAATACAGTATGGTATCTCAATGGGGGACAGGCACTTTTGCCGGTTGCTAATTTGCAAATGCTTCAAGTATCTGTTTAGCGCTTTTAAGGAAAGCAGGGGACAGGCACTCCGGGACCCACTTGAGCATCATTTTGTGCTTAAAACATCTCATTTTTTGGGACAAGTGGGTCCCGGAAGAG
>PWSL01000471.1 GCA_003563255.1 Desulfonatronospira sp.
AGCGCAATGCCAGAAACCTTGAACTGAAAAATGCAGAACTGGATGCAGCCCGCATAAAGGCCGAGGAAGCCACCAAAGCCAAGAGCGAATTTCTGGCCAACATGAGTCACGAAATCCGCACCCCCATGAACGGGGTCATCGGCATGACCGGGCTGCTTATGGATACTGACCTGGACAGGGACCAGGAGCATTATGCCCGCACTGTACGCTCCAGTGCTCAGTCACTCCTGACTGTTATCAACGATATTCTGGACTTTTCCAAAATAGAAGCTGGACGATTGGATATCGAAACCATTGATTTCGATTTAGAGGCCATGCTCAGGGATTTTTCAGGCATGATGGCGGTCAAGGCGGAAGAAAAGGGGCTGGAACTTGTCTGTTCCATGGACCCGGACGTGCCCTCCCTGGTCCGGGGAGACCCGGGCCGGCTGCGCCAGATTCTCATGAACCTTGTGGGCAATGCGGTCAAGTTTACTGAAGAGGGAGAAGTGGAGATCAGAGTGCAAAAAGAAAAAGATGATGCTGGGATGCTGGCATACTGGCATGTTTACCCGGTTGAACCGGGGTCCCCTCCGGGGTGTTCAACTCCGGCTGGAATTGAAGAGAAAGATAACGCCGGCATTCTAGATTCGACTGGAGGCCATGGCTGTGATCAGGGTTCAGATGAAAAATCATTCCGACCACAGGTAAACACTATAGAGGTTGCCCAGGCTCAACGGGACAAACATTTCAGCATCCCAGCATCCCAGCATTCCAGCATCCCAAAAATATCTCTCCGCTTCACTGTTCGCGACACTGGCATGGGCATCCCTGAAGACAAGCAAGACAGTCTTTTTGAAAGCTTTTCCCAGGTGGATGCGTCCACTACCCGCAAATTCGGAGGCACCGGTCTGGGTTTGGCCATTTCCAGGCAACTGGCAGAGCTCATGGGCGGGACAGCAGGTCTGGAAAGTGTAGAGGGCCGGGGAAGCACATTCTGGTTTACAGTGCGCCTGGGTCTTCAGGACGAGCAACAGCAGGAAAGTCCTGCCCCGGCCTGCCTGCAAGGGGTACGCACTCTTATAGTGGACGACAATCCCACCAATCGGGAAATACTCAGGGTACGCCTCGGCTCCTGGAAGATGCGCCCCGAGGAAGCCTCCAGCGGCCCTGAAGCTCTAAGCATGCTGCATCGGGCCCAGGCAGATAACGACCCCTTTGTTGTAGCTGTCTTAGACATGCAGATGCCGGACATGGACGGGGAAACCCTGGGACGAAGCATCAAGCAGGACGGGCAAATTAAGGATACCAGACTGATCATGATGTCTTCAGCAACCGGGCAGACAGGTGATTCCAGTCGTCTGCAGAAGGCTGGATTCGACATCATCCTGCACAAACCTGTCCTGCCCAGTGAACTGCATGCCGGCCTGGAAAAAGTTCTGACAAGAACAGATGCTGCAGACATGGTCGCGGAATATACGAAGCAGGAAAAATTCCGGCAGGGCTATCCGGACTTTTCCAGCACAAAAGCCCGCATTCTGGTGGCCGAAGACAACGTAGTCAACCAGCAGGTGGCCCTGGGCATTCTTAAAAAAATGGGGCTTCGCGCAGATGCCGTGGCCAACGGCCAGGAAGCCATTCACGCCCTGCAGACAATCCCTTACGACCTGGTATTCATGGACGTGCAGATGCCGGAAATGGACGGACTGGAGGCCACGCGGCGGATAAGAAGCATGGAGCATGGGGCATGGAGCATGGAGCATGGAGCAGAGGATAAAGGGCAGAGATCAGAGGTCAGAGATCAGAGGCTGGAGAGCGAATCCCAAAATTCCTCAATTCCTGAATCCCTCAATTCCTCAATCCCAGAATTCAGAATTCCAATTATCGCCATGACCGCCGGTGCCATGCAGGAGGACCGGGAGCGGTGCTTTGATGCCGGCATGGATGATTATACAGCCAAGCCGGTCAATCCGGATGAACTGGCTCGGGTGCTGGAGAAGTGGCTGTTGGAAGACAGAGAACAGAGGATAGAGGACAGAAGTCAGAGGTCTGAGGTCAGTGATCAGGGAACAGCAGGCAGACATCATAAGGCAGAGGACAGAAATCAGAAGTCTGAGGTCAGTGATCAGAGGGGAGAAGAGGAGGACCTTTGGATCGGAGAGGCTGCGGAAACGAAACAGGAACCCTCGAAAGCTTTTGTCTGTACCAGGCCAGTGTTCGACCAGGAGGATTTCATGACAAGAATTGGGCATGACAGTGAGATGGTCAGGGAGATCATGAACGTTTACCTGGAATCCATACCCAAAAACATAGAAGCACTCAAAAAACTTATTGAACAGGGCCAAAAAGAAGGAGCAACCCGGGAGGCTCATTCCATCAAAGGCAATTCAGGCAATGTCAGCTGTCTGGCCATGGCTGAGATCGCCGGAATGATGGAAGAAGCCGGTCATGCCGCAAACCTTGAGCAGATGAAGGAACTTATGCATGAACTGGAAAGGCAGTTTGAAAGATGTATAGTTGAAATTAAAAAAACAATACCGCCGAAGGATTAATCCGAGGCTCAATATATGATCATTTACGGAAAAAAATATGAATAGACATATCCACATACAGGCTCTGGCAGGTGCTTTGCTCGCCGCAGGCATACTTACCATTGTTTCTGTCCTGTATTTTGGAAAGGTAAAAGCCGGGTTCCCTGTCCATGCGGTCATGCTTATGGAAGGGCTTTTAACCTTGCTCACTGCTATTGCCCTGCTGGCAGTTATTTGCTTTGCAAGAAAATGGACCAGTCTTGAACAGGGCAGAATATGGCTCATGCTGACCCTGGGTATCGGCTTGATTTTTGTCTATTCGGCAGCAGACGTTGCAGACAACTTTCTGGCTGTACACCATGGGGACGGACTGCTGGAATTCTACAAAGAGATTGCCTTGCTGCTTGGCGTCACGGTTCTGATGACTGGTTCTTTCATCTGGATCAGAGACCTGCTGCGCACCCGGGAACAACTATTAATCAGAGAACAAAAATTGAGCGAGAGTGAATCCAGATTCAGGAACCTGTTTGAGCTTTATCCTGACGCAACCCTGCTCATCGATCCGGCAACCGCTCTGCCGGTACAGTTCAACAGGATGGCCCATGAACAGCTGGGCTACACCGCCCGGGAATTTGCCGGGATGACTATTCCTGACTATGAGGCCAAAGAATCCCCTGAAGAAACCGCCCGGCACATAGAGCATATACTTGAGCATGGCCGGGATGATTTTGAAACCATGCACAGGTGCAAGGACGGCAGCGTTATTCATGTCAATGTTACAGTCTTGTTGTTGGAACAGGAGGATAAAAAATACTTCCTGTGTGTTTTTCGCGATATCACCGATCATAAAGCAGCAATGCAGGCCCTGGAGGAGAGTGAGCAGCGCTTTCGCGACGTTGCCGAAGCTGCAGGTGAATACATCTGGGAGATTGACCCCAAAGGCACTTACAGCTTTTTGACTCCCAGAGTGGAGGACGTTCTTGGTCGCAGGGTGGATGAAATCCTTGGACGCTCCCCTTTTGATTTCATGCCCTCTGAAGAGGCTCGAAGAGTTGAAAAAATGCTGGCTGGATGGGCTGAAAAAGGCGAATCCTGGCAGGGGCTGGAGCATCAATCATTACGCCCGGACGGCAGAATTGTCTGGCAACGGGTGAGCGGGATGCCTGTCAAGGATGCAGACGATGAGTTGACAGGATTCAGGGGCACCGGGCTGGATATTACTGCAGAAAAGGAAGCCAGGCAAGCCACGCAGGAATTGACAGAAAGGCTGCGCCTGGCCACTGAAGCAGCTGAACTGGGCATATGGGACCTGAGAATTTCCGATGGGTACCTGGAATGGGATGAGGGCATGTTTCGCATCTACGGAGTCAGCCGGGAGGATTTCACAAATTCTGTTGAAG
>PWSL01000434.1 GCA_003563255.1 Desulfonatronospira sp.
AGGCCGGACCGGAATGGTTCCAAAGGATATAATGGCCCTGGGCATGGCCGGAAATACCGCCATGACCCATTTTCTGCTGGGGCTCAGCCCTTATCATATGTGCAGGGAACCTTACATCCCGATTGCAAATACTGTAGATATTTTCCGGGCCAGGGACCTGGGCCTGGAGATCTGCCCGGCCTGCCCTGTGTGGGTCGCTCCCAGCGCAGGAAGTTATTTCGGGGGGGATCTCCTGGCCGGGATTGTCGCCTGTGACCTGGACCTTGAGGACCAGCCGGGCATGCTTGTTGACGTGGGCACCAATGCTGAAGTGGTTCTGGGAGGCAAAGACTGGCTCCTGGCTTGCGCCGGGGCTGCCGGTCCCGCGCTGGAGGGCGGTGTGGCCAGGATGGGGATGCGGGCCGGTCCCGGGGCCATAGACAAGGTCAGCATTGACCCGGATTCTCAATTCCTGGATTATTCAACCATCGGCGGTGAGCCTGCTCTGGGCATCTGTGGATCCGGGCTTATTGATCTGGCTGCACAGATGTATCTGGCCGGCATGTTGGATACACGGGGTAAATTCAGGCCCGAGTCCATGAAAGAAAGATTTATAGAAGACGAGCACAATCCCTGTTTTATAGTTGTGCAGGGGGAGCAGAGCGGCCATGGGCAGCCGGTGACGGTACGCCAGTCGGATATCAATGCCCTGATCCGCTCCAAGGCTGCCATGTATGCGGTTTTAAGCACCCTTCTGCAGCAGGTGGGCCTGTCTTTTGAGGACCTGGGCAGGATAAACGTGGCCGGAGCCTTCGGTAGACACATAGATCCGGAAAAGGCCGTGGTCCTGGGAATGCTTCCGGATCTGCCCCTGAACGTGTACCATCCGGTGGGCAATACATCTTTGAAGGGAGCCGTGCGGGCCATAACAGATTGTGATTTCAGGCAGAGGATAATGGATGCCGCCAGAAGGGTAACCTATATCGAGCTGAACGTGAACCAGGAATTCATGCACAGGTTTTCCGGGGCCAGGTTTATCCCCCATACTGATGTCAGCCTTTTTCCATCGGTTCCAAGGCCTCGGGAAGTATGCAGGTAAGGGCGTATGGGTGTATGGGAGCAGGGGAGTAAAAGCCTTTATGAATCCAAAATTGTGTGACAGCAACATACTGAAATAACTGAACTGAAATTGTAGATATTAGACTTACTCTTGAAACCCTGTCATAAAAAACAAGAAAGTATGAACCACGAAGGCACAAAGGACACAAAGAAAGAAAGCACAAAGGGTTTTGTTTTTTTCATTTGCCGGGAATACGGCAAATGAAAAGGCAGCCATTTTAAAAACCGTTGCCCGGTTTTCAAAAAATACCCTCCTTACTTACTGTTTTAAACTTAGTGACCTTCGTGTCTTTGTGGTTCAATAATCTTCTTCTTTGGGTTGCGGGCATAGTCGCCTTAGAAGTTCATAAGTCTGTATAAAGTTTAAGGAGTAATGTCATGTCCGATTTAGTAGCCATATACGGCAGTCCCAGGCGCAAGGGAAATACTGCTGCACTTTTATCCAGAGCAGTGCAGGGGGCCAGGGACAGTGGAGCCTCGGTGCAGGAGTATGTACTCCGGGACCTGAAGATATCCCCCTGCCTGGAGATATACAAATGTCAAAAGGACGGAGAATGCGCCATTGAGGATGATTTCCAGGAAGTCCGGGACCGGATACTGCAAGCCAGGGGGCTTATTCTGGCCTCGCCAATTTTTTTCTACTCTGTAAGCGCTCATACCAAGGCTTTCATGGACCGTTTTCAGTCCATGTGGGTTCGCAAGTACTGGATAGATGAGGAGCAGCCCGGAAAAAAAGAGCTAAAGCGCAAGGGGCTTTTTATTTCCGCAGGGGCCACCAGGGGGGCCAGGCTTTTTGACGGGGCAGTGTTAAGCGTACGATATTTCTTTGATGTTCTGGATATGCAGCTCTGGGGAAGCCTGCTGTTTCGTGGCCTGGACGGGGCGAACGATGTCCAGAACTACCCGGAATACCTGGATGAGGCATATTCTCTGGGGCGGGACATGTATTATGATCTTTGAACATATCGTATTATTTCAACTGGTTAAAAAGCATTTCAAAAGAGAGCTTTGCTGCAGCCCAGGTGATGTCCACTGGCAGGTGATCCCGCCACAGGGCATCTATGAGGATTGAGCCGACAGGTGCAAACTCCTCGTCCCCGTACCAGAAGATAAACAGGACCGGGAAACGGGGCATGGGGTAAAGTATCATGCTCAGGTCGCCATTGCCATGAAGCTGGCCGCCCAGCCCGGCACATGCCTCTTTTGCGCTCCCGGGTTTTTTTTGAATAAGCCCGGCCGGTTCATTCAGAGGCAGGACATGGGTCCCCTGGTCAAATATCCTGCCTCCGGGAATGCTTGCCGGCTTGATCCACTCATTGTGCAGTGGTTCTTCAGGGCAGTGCACCAGATACCTGAGAATGGACAGCCGGGTATAGCAGCCCAGGTCCTGCAGCAGGACCTGGGCCTGCCTGGAATGGGTGCTTATAACGCGCTCTGCCGGGTCGATGTCCAGTTTGCGGCCCAGGCACATGAGGCTGAAACCTTTTGAACCTGCCCCAGACCCGGCCAGGGTCCTTTTTTTTACCAGCTGCGGATCCAGGCCCTGCAGTATGGCCCAGGCTTCCTGTTCACCGTCATTTGTATTGTATTCGTCTGTCATGATCTGTCCTGGCAAAAGTGTTTATAAAGGAATGAACCCTTTTACTCCGTGCCGAAGAGCCAGTTTTTCCACCATCATGGCCAGACCGGTCCCCAGGGCGAAAACACCGTCCACCCCCAGGTTGTCCTTGGCTGTTTCATCGAAAAAGATATGCAGGGCCGACTCCAGGTCTTCCGCCGGATACCACCAGGCGATGATCATGGGCAGTCTGGGCAGAGGATATAGAAGAAAAGAAACATCCGCCCTGAAGCCTTTGTCCACTTCCATAGCGTCGAACAGGTCCAGTATATCGTAAAAAAGATCCGGATAGTTATCCGCCACCCTTTTCAGAGGTTTTTCACAGCGCTGCTCAAAAAGGCCCGCCCTGGGCCGGCCATGGGGCAGTTCCTTGAAGGGAGCCCAGTTGCCGGTGGGTTCTTTGCCTTTTCCATGCAGTATGTATTGAAGAACAGGTATGCTGACCCAGGGGTTGACATGTATTTCCGAGTCCAGACCACCCTTTGTGTCCACACTGAAGTTCTTGCCCATTATCTGCAGGGTCAGTTTTTGGTTTTCAAAAATACCACCGGTTCTCCGGGCGGCCTCGGCCAGATCAGTTTCAGGGATTTTCTGCTGCAGGTAATGCATGGCCTGCTGCATATTTTCTTCAGTGCCTGTCCGGGCCGGTTCCAGGTCAGAATATTTATTCAGTGTCTCTTTATCAATATAAGGACATGCAGAAAGCTGTTTATGTCCCTTGAAAACTGAAGCAGCAAAGGCCATGCAGGTAGGTTCCCCGCACTCCCGGCAGTTGGACTGGTTCAAAAGCTGATAGATCTGCATGGGGTTCAAATTCTTGCTCATGAGTTCTCCGGATTAGGCGCTTAGCACAAATTTCGGAACAACATGCTGGTCGTTAAGATCGGTTCCTGGTTCCTGGTTCTTCGTTCCTGGTTCCCTCTCGTTCCCAGGCTGGAGCCTGGGAACAAGAAAGAAAAGAAAAGAAAAAAAACCCTGCTTGAATGTTTGTGGGGACAGGCACCCTTTATGGGGACACTTTGTGGGGACAGGCACCCCGGCACTTATTTTTTATTGAAAAAGAAACAGATCAGTGACTTAGGATCTGTCACGATATAAGTGTTATATTTGTCTTATTGTTCCCACGCTCTGCGTGGGAACATTCCCTGGACGCTCCGCGTCCACAATGACCGCAGGAGCGGTCGGGCTACGC
>PWSL01000492.1 GCA_003563255.1 Desulfonatronospira sp.
AAACTGCACAGCCTGACCAAAGGAGACCGTATAGGGGTGCGTGCCCCCCTGGGCAACTGTTTTCCCTATGAGTCCATGAAGGGCAAGGATATCTTGATAGTAGGCGGAGGTATAGGCATGGCCCCTTTGCGCACCCTGCTTCTGTTCATGCTGGACAACCGCGACGACTACGGCCGGATTCAGCTCCTTTACGGGGCGCGCAGCCCCCGGGACATGGCTTTCAGTTACGAGCTGCCGGACTGGCTGGAGAGAAAGGACCTGGAAACGGTGCTGACCATCGACAACGAGGCCGAGGGCTGGGAACACCGGGTGGGACTTATTCCCAACGTACTCCTGGAAATGGCTCCCACGCCACACAATGCCATAGCTGTGACCTGCGGTCCGCCCATAATGATCAAGTTTACCCTGCAGGCCCTGAAAAAGCTGGGCTTCGAGGACAACCAGATAATCACCACCCTGGAAAAGCGCATGAAATGCGGCATAGGACTTTGCGGCAGGTGCAATATCGGCACCAGCTATGTATGCGTGGACGGACCCGTGTTCAGCTACGAAGAGCTTCGGTCCCTGCCCAATGAGCTTTAGGCAAACAAATAATTGAAGCAAGGAGAATAAGATGGCCGGTTTTTTCAAGGCGGCGGAGATCGTCGAAGCAGCCGTAAATATTGAACAACAGGGGCAGGCTTTTTATACCAGAGCCGCAGAAGCGGCCAAAAACCCGGATGCCAAGGATTTTTTTCTGTACTTCGCCAAGGAGGAATCCAGGCACGAGGAGATTTTCCTGAAATTCAAGGAGCGCCTGGGCAAGGCCGAACTGCCTGCCTGGAGCAACAATGAGGAATACAGTCAATATCTGGCAGCACTGATAGATTCCCATTCCATTTTTTCTCCGGATCTGCAGAAAAGGCTTGCTGATGCCCAGGATGAGAATGAAGCCATACGCCTGGCCATGGGCTTTGAGAAGGATACAATTCTTTTCTTTATGGAAATGCGGGAACTTGTCCCTGAATCCGAGAAAAAATTCGTAATGCAGTGCATAGACGAAGAACGCTCGCACCTGCGTAAGCTGGCCGGCATGTTGACTTAGATGATTACAGGGATTGATCAGGACTGTAAAACAGATGCATAATGTTGGGTTAACGTTATGAAGAACCCGAGTTGCAGCTTGGTCGTTAATAAATTTTAATTTCTGCATAAACCGTCAACTGCATACAGACTCAACCCTTAGAAGGAGGTATTTTCATGGACAAGATCTTGAGAATCAACGTGGGGGCCCCGGGCGGTCCCAAGGCCACTGAAGAACCCATCGGCGACTATGCCGGAATGGGCGGACGCGGCATGACCACTTCTGTGGTCTACAAAGAGGTTCCCCCGGACTGCCATCCCCTGGGACCGGAGAACAAGCTGGTAATCGCCCCTGGTCTTATGAGCGGATCGGCGGCTTCTTCATCCGGACGTATGTCCGTTGGCTGCAAAAGTCCACTTTCCGGGACCATCAAGGAGTCCAACGCCGGCGGCACAGGGGCCCAGGCCCTGGCCAGGCTGGGATATGCCGCGGTCATCCTGGAAGGCGAACGCCAAGGAGATGACCTGTACAAAGTGGTCATCAACGACCAGGGCGTCACCCTGGAAAAGGCCAACGACCTGAAGATGCTGGCCAACTACGACCTCATCGAAAAGCTAAAGCCGGTGCACGGGGAGAAGGTTTCGGTCATCTCCATAGGTACTGCCGGGGAGATGCGCATGTCCAACTCTTCCATAGCCGTCACCGATCCTGAATTCAGGCCCACCAGGCATTGCGGCCGCGGCGGTGTAGGAGCTGTCATGGGCTCCAAGGGCATCAAGTGCATTGTTGTGGATGCTTCTGGTGCCAAGACCCGCAAGCCTGTCCGCCCGGACGAATTCAAGGAATCCAACAAGAAGTTCGTTGAAGGCCTCAAGGGCCACGCAGTCACCGGACAGGGACTGCCTGCCTACGGCACCAACGTGCTCACCAATATCTTAAACGAGGCCGGCGGCTACCCTACTTACAACTTCAGGGAAGGCCGCTACAAGCACGCCCAGAACCTGTCCGGGGAACTGCAGGCCGAAAACATGAAGAACCGCGAAGGCGGCCAGCCCACCCACGGCTGCCACCGGGGGTGCATTATCCAGTGCTCCGGTATATACACGGACAAGGACGGCAATTACATGTCCAAGCAGCCTGAATACGAGACCGTCTGGTCCCACGGCGGCAACTGCGGCATCGACGACCTGGATGCCATTGCCAGGCTGGACTACCTGGATGATCATTACGGCCTGGACACCATCGAGATGGGCGTGACCATAGGTGTGGCCATGGAGGCAGGTGTGATTGAGTTCGGTGATGCCGAAGGGGCTATTAATCTGGTGCACGAAGTGGGCAAAGGCACACCCCTGGGGCGCATCCTGGGCGCCGGGGCCGCCACCACCGCCCGCTGCTTCGGCATGGAGCATGCTCCAGTGGTCAAGGGCCAGGCTTTGCCTGCCTATGACCCCCGCTCGGTCAAGGGCATCGGGGTGACCTATGCCACATCTACACAGGGGGCGGACCACACTGCCGGCTATGCAGTCACCGCCAATATCCTCAAGGTAGGCGGAGACGTGGATCCTCTGCAGACCGGAGGCCAGGCCGAGCTGTCCCGCAACCTGCAGATAGCCACTGCAGCCCTGGATTCCACCGGGTTCTGCCTGTTCGTGGCCTTTGCCATCCTGGATCAGGGCGAGACATTTGAGGCCATGGTGCAGACCATCAATCATATGTACGGACTGGATATGACCGGTGATGACGTAGTGGCCCTGGGCCAGAAGATCCTCAAGATGGAGAAGGAGTTCAACGAAAAGGCCGGGTTCGGTCCTGCACACGACCGTCTGCCCAGATACTTCTCCCGCGAGCCCCTTGCTCCGCATAACGTGGTCTTTGACGTGCCGGACAAAGAACTGGACAGTGTCTATAACTTCTAATCAGTATTGAAAAATACAAATTAAAAAGAAGGAAGGCTCCAGGGCCTTCCTTCTTTTTTCTGGAAAGAGCCATGACTTATACAGCAAAGTACCCGGAACCTTATTACAGAGACATGTTAGGTCTGCCTGTGTTGATGCTTGAGCATGAGGCCCCGGAGCAGTTCAGCCTGCTGTTGCAGCAGGGTTTTTTCATGCCGGTGCCCAGGATCTGTTCCTTGAGGGAATTTCTTTGCGAACTGGTAGGGGTCTGCGGTGTTTACACCGAAAAGAGCCTGCAGACCATTTTCCTGGACGGATCAGCAGTAGATGACATTGATCAGGCCATGATCAGGCCCGGTTGCAGGCTGGCACTTTCTGCAGCCATGCCGGGTCTTGTGGGGGCCACCATGCGCCGGGACGGCTTTTTGAAGCGCATGCGCGAGGGTATTTCCCTGTCCAGTCGCCGGGAAGAGGGTTCGGATATACAGCAGGATGCCTCTTTTCGCATCCAGGTGCGCCTTTACAATGCTGTCGGCCGGGACCTGGCCGGCCTTTTTCTGCACCACGGCATCATGGTATCTTCTCCGGACCTGGCAGAGTTTTTCAAGTCCAGGCCGGATAGCTTTTTCAGGCACTTGAGAAGTATCAGGTTTCAGGGCACAAGCCTTCCAGTCCAGCAGTCCGGGCTTGATTTCAGCTGCCTGCCTCAGGGGGATGTAGTCCTGCGGCTGGCCATGGAACTGGAAAATAGAAAACAACAGAGCCAGCTCTAACGCGGACTGTGCCCGCACCCCAAGATAAAGAAGTGCTCGTATCCGACAATTGGGACAGTCCCCGCGACAACACTTGTTCCCAGGCTCCAGCCTGGGAACACCATTTTTTGTGGCTCCAGCCACATTTTGAAGAAGCGGCTGGAGCCTGGGAACGAGGGGTGTCAGTTACTTATCGGTTCGGTCCCGGCCCCCCCGGGTGAGACGCTTACAAATCCCAGGTTCTACTCCGGCTCGATTTTTTTTTCGATCTCCGCTCTGCACAGCTCAAACTGTCTTTCCAGTTCAGGCACAAGGCCTTCAATTGCATCAAAATCTCCTGCATTTGCAAGGCTTTCCATCTTTCCGGCTGTCTCGCATATGGCCATGCACCCGGTATTGGCTGAATTGCCCTTGAGGGAGTGGGCCGTTCGAGCTGCTTTCCGGGCATCTTTGCCTTCCAGGGCCTTTTTGAGCTCTTCAATTTTGGAGGGAACATCCTGAAGGTACATGGCTGCGATCTCCCTGGCCATTTCGTGGTCGTGATCCAGCCGGTACAACAAGGCCTGGTAGTCAAATTCACGCACTGAGGGGGGTGCATCCGCCAAGGTGCTGCAGGAGGCTTTACCCGCATCATGGACTGATTCAGTCTTATCTTCAAAATCCATTTTTTCCAGCCAGTTGCCAAGCACCCCGGCAAGCTCCTGCGGGTTTATAGGTTTGGCAACATAATCGTTCATGCCGGCCTCGATACACCTTTCCCTGTCCCGGTGCATCGCCCCGGCGGTCATGGCGACAATAGGAACGAAAAACGATGAATGATGAGCGATTAGTGCCGGTATTCCTGAATTGAGAGATTCCTTGAGGTCCTGCTGTTTAATATCTTCTTCAGCCTGCTTCATGCTCCAAGCCTCATGCTCCATGCCTCTTATCCTTTGAGTGGCTTCCAGTCCGTCCATCTCCGGCATCTGCACATCCATCAGGACCAGGTCATAGGCCCTGGCCTGCAGTGCCTCTACAGCTTTAAGGCCGTTATCCACAATATCAACGCTTAGTCCCAGTTTTTTCAATAACCCTGCAGCCACCAGCTGGTTGACCGGATTGTCCTCTGCTACCAGCACATGTCCCTTGAACCTGTCAGGCACGGCCTGCTCTCTTTTGATCTCCCGGGCCAGGTGCCTTGTGATGATGGGACGACTGGTGTCCTTACCGGCAACAGCAAGAACAGTCACCAGTGTGTCATAAAGCTCGGACTGACGCACCGGCTTGTTCAGATAGGCGTCAAAGCCCAGTCTTTCAAAAGCCCCGGCATCGCCCGGACGCCCCAGGGAAGTAAGCATGACCAGGGGCAACCCCCTGAACCGGTCGCTGCTCCTGATATTCCGGCCCAGCTCTTCTCCGTCCATTCCGGGCATATGCATATCCAGAATGGCCATAGCAAAGCAGTTTTCACTGTCACATATCCGGTCCAGAATACGCAGGGCCTCGTGGCCCTCTCCGGCCTGCTCCACCCGGGCTCCCCAGGCCTCAAGCTGTTGTTTGAGGATTTCACGGTTGGTCTTATTGTCATCCACTATAAGTATATGCTTCCCCTGCAGGTCTCCAGACAATGCAGAGTGGTAAGCTTCTGTGGTATTTTGCCGGACAAACCGGGCTGTAAACCAGAACTCTGATCCATGTCCGCAGGTGCTGTTGATGCCCATTTCACCGCCCATCAGCTCGACCAGTTGCCTGGAAATGGCCAGTCCCAGCCCGGTACCCCCGAACTTGCGGGTGGTGGAGGTGTCCACCTGGGTGAACTTGTCAAAAAGCAGACCGACCTTGTCCTGGGGAATGCCGATTCCTGTGTCGCGGACCGTGAAAAGCAGTGTGCTCATTTGTGGTTTGTGACCGGTGATCAGTGCTGGATCATGGCCGGCCTTTTGAGATCCGCTTTCGGCTTGCCGCTTACCGCTCTCCCCTTGATCAATCCCAGCATTTATTGCCGTCATCTGCACCCTGACCACCACTTCTCCCTGCTCGGTAAACTTGATGGCATTGCCCACCAGGTTGGTTAATATCTGGCGAAGCCGTCCCGGGTCGCCCTGAAGCAGGGCAGGCACATCCGGATCAGGCAGGCAAATAAGCTCCAGACCCTTTTCGTGTGCCCTTACAGCCATGATGGAGGCAAAGTCCTCGAGCAGATAATGCAGGTTGAAGTTCACGTTTTCCAGCTCCAGCCGGCCGGCCTCGATTTTTGAAAAATCCAGGATATCGTTGATCAAAGCCAGCAGGGCCTCTCCGCTGCTCTGGATGGACTCGGCCAGGCTGCGCTGCTCCGGACCAAGCTCGGTATCCAGCAGCAAATCGGTCATTCCGATGACCCCGTTCATAGGGGTGCGGATCTCATGACTCATATTGGCCAGGAATTCCGACTTGGCACGGGTGGCCTCCTCGGCCTTTTCCCTGGCTTTATCCAGGTCCAGTTGAGAATTTTTGAGCTCAGTGATATCCATTATATGCCCGGCGACTTTAGTGATACTGCCGGACTCATACACCGGCTGCGCTGCTGTGCGCAGCCATAATCTGCGCCCCGTGGCTGTGACAAAGGGGAATTCAAGATCATAGGACACGCCTTTTTCTGCACAATCCTTGAATGCTGAAATAATTACAGGTCTGTCATCCTTATAGTAGCATGCAAGACTGCTTTGCAGCAACACCTTGGAATCATTTATATAATGGTCCGGATCAAAATCATGAATCAGATAGGTGCCTCTTGTCCAGATCATGGCCTGAGAGTCAATATCCCATTCCCATCCACCAACCTTGGCCATTTTTTCCGTAGACGCGAGAATTTCCTGCTGCTTTTGCAGTTCCTCTTCCATACGTTTTTTTTCGGTAATATCGGTCACCAGGGCGAAAGAGCCAATGAATTCACCCTGTTTGAACATCGGTGTGGAAGAAACAGTCGTCCAGACAGTTGAGCCGTTCCTGTGAAGCAACCTCAGTTCATATTTTCCGTCTTTTCCAAGCTTACGTTCTTCCCATATTTCCGAAAATTTATCCAGGTCCTCGGGATGGATAAAATCCCAGACACTCTGCAAAATAATTTCCAGGGGGAGGTAGCCGAGCATCTCCGCCATAGTACTGTTCAAATAGATTATACGGCCGTTTTTATCCAGCATTCTTATGCCTTCATTGGCATTCTCAACGATGTGCCTGTATCTCTCCTGGGTTTGAAGAAATAAGTCTTCGGTCTGTTTCTTTGTCGTCACATCCCGGCAACAGTAGAGGTATGTGCCTCTATCATGCAGTTCAACAGGAACAAGCTTGATGTTCACCAGCAAATGGCGGATGCGTCCATCCAAATCTCTTATTTCACACTCGCGGTTGTTCACCTCTGGCTGTTTATCAGTGAGTTCCCCGGGCTTAATCAGGCGGGAACCCAGGATACTCTCGATATTACCAATTTCCAGCAGTTCATGGTCTGAGCGTTTAAAGATTACATCGGCATTGGGGCAGACATATGTCAGGGAGCCTTGATCATCGGTTAAAAAGACAGCGTCATTTATGCTGGCTAATATATTTCGGTAGAAAAATTCCTGTTGTCGCAGTGATTCTTCCGCTACTTTGCGCCTGGTGATATCAGAATGCGTACCTGTCATGCGCAGGGCCTTGCCGGACTCGTCCCGCCGTACGGCACTACCCCTTCCCAGAATCCAGACCCAGTCTCCATTTTTGGCCTGCATGCGAAATTCTACTGCAAAAGAATCGGTTAAGTTCTCCTTGCAGTTCATAACCTTCTGCAAAGCATTTTCTTTATCTTGTGGATGAAGAAGATCCAGCCAGGTTTGCAAATGCGGGTTGAGTTCCTCCTCTTCATATCCAAGCATCTCAGCATAGCCTGGACTGAAATATAACTCCCCGGTGATCACATCCCAGTCCCACAGGCCGTCTTTGGTGGCTTCCATGGCCAGGGAAAAACGCTCCTTGCTCTTGATAAGGTCCTTTTCGGCTGTTTTGCGATCGGTGACATCATGGATAATTGAATAAAGAAAGTCTTTATTCCTGCCCTCAATCCTGCTGCTGTATACCTCTACATTACGGATGGATCCATCAGCCAGGCGATGTTGGAACTCAAAAAAAAGCTTATCCATGGACCTGGCCTTTTCCATTTCTTTACCCAGTTCTTCAGGGGCAAGTGTGTTTATTTCCTGGATAAACTTGTTCTGCATCTCGTCACGCGACCAGCCGTAAAATTCTGCGGCGGCATGGTTGGCATCAATAATGGCCCCGGTATCCGGATCAACCATCAATTTCACGGCTGCATGGTTCTCAAAAAGGCTTTTGAAAAGTTTTTCACGATCTTTAAGTTCGTCTTGTTGTTTTTTTAGCCTGGTTATGTCCTCAAAAGTGGAATATGTCTGAAAAGGAGTTGTTGCCGCCGGCTGAAACAAAGGAATGGAGGTGATAGACAACCAGATATGGGTACCCCTGGCAGGATTAAACACCCCCATTGTCACAGGACCCACAGTCTCACCGGTTCTAAGAGCGATCATGGACGGATGGTCTGACCCCGGCACATCTGATCCATCTTCTTTGATCATCTTCCAGCAAGGATCCATGGAGGTCTTGCCGTGCATCTCCTGGAAAGAAAGTCCCAGTATCTTCTCTGCGGCCGGGTTGGCTGAGATGACTGTTCCATCGGCTGCCTGATAAACAACACCCTGGGACATGGTTTCAAAAAGGCGGCGGTGCTTTTCTTCACTGTCACGCTGTGCTTCCCCGGCCTGTTTACGCTTGCTGATATCCGAAACAAACCACAGATAATGGTTTATACCTCCGTAATGATCCCGTCGTATTGTAACATTGATGGAGGACCAGAGCACAGATCCATCTCTTCTGTGCAGACGGCTCTCAAAATTCTGCATCTGGTCATGGGTTTCAAGCTTGTTTATCAATGTTTCCATGTCCCGGGGATCAGCAAAAAACCGGGCGATATCAGTAATGGAGTCAAGCAGTTCCTGGGGGGCTTCATAACCATGCATCCGGGCCAGGGCATGATTTGCCGAAAGCAGGCGGCCTTTCGGGCTGGAAGTAAAAATGCCTATCGGGGCATCGGTGAATATTTCCCGGCAATAATCGGGGTTGGGCCCGAACTGGCTTGGGGACATGCAGTTTTTAGACATCATTGGCTCCATGAAGATTGGCTGCTACAGAGAAACTTATAGGGGTATCTGTTCAGCGCTTTTAAGGAAAGCAGGGGACAGGCACTCCGGGACCCACTTGAGCATCAATTTGTGCTCAAAATGACTCATTTTCTGGGACAAGTGGGTCCCGGAAGAGCCGGTCCCCCTCCAGGCTGTATGCCTCCGGGCAGGAGGCCATGCCACATCCAAGGCGCTAAACAGATACGTCTGTTATTTTCATCAACAAAAAATCAAGGGCTGGGGTGCCTGCCCCCTGCATTCCAATAAAATTTTACAACCTGTCTCAAAGGCTAAACTGTTACAAAATATTCAGCATTGAGTAAAGTTTTAAAGGTTTCAGGCTGTGTACGGTAGGTCATAAGGGTTCCTTTCAGGACGTGCTATTTTTCAAAAGTAATAAAGACAGCAAAAACAAGACCAATAGGATATCTCATAAGCATAATTCATACTGCATACTGCATATTGTATCAAGAATATAAACACTACTGCGACATTTTATTTAAGCTGGAAGGGGAACAGCCCGGGGACAGTCCCCGGGACACCTTTTCTGAACAAATACAAAATTACAGATGCGAAGTTTTATGAACCTGTACAGTCAGTACTTAGCGGCAGACTGTCCCCGGGCCTGGTGCCAGAAACTACCACTGCGGCCCCTCTGAATGCTTACACTTGTCTCATAAACCAAGACTTAAGGCGGACATAGCCCGGGTTTGACTTATTCATGAGATCATGTCAGAAAAATAAGAACCACGTTGAGACGCCTGGCTGGAAATCTTTGCAGAAGATAAGGACTTTCAGAGGGTGTTTGATAAATATTACCTCTCGTTCCCAGGCTGGAGCCTGGGAACGAGAGGTAACCAGGAACGAAGAACCAGGAACCAGGAACGAAGAACCAGGAACGAAGAACCAGGAACGAAGAACCAGGAACCGATTTTAACGACCAACATGTTTGTTTGAAATCTGTGCTAAGCGTCTAGTGCCCCTTCCACTGCCTGTATTAATCGGAGAAAACCAAGGTGGACAATCAACATTTATTCAAAGACAGCGGGCTTCTTGTCCGGAGAGATGACCAGGACTGCCTTGAAGCCCTCAAAAACGCCCCCATGGGTATATTCACTTCTACGCCTGAGGGGCGGCTGCTCTCGGCCAACCCTGCCATGGCCCGGATCTTCGGCTATGATTCACCCCAAGAATTAATTGAGTCAATTACTGATATCGCTCAACAGATGCACGTAGATCCCTATGACAGAGAAGAAATTAAGCGTATTTTGAGAGAAAAGGGCGAAGTATTAAACTACGAATGCCGGATGCTGCGCAAGGATGGGTCCATTGTCTGGACCTCTAGAAATGCCAGAGCAGTCTGTGATGATCTCGGCAATGTCGTCCATTATCAGGGCTTTGTTACGGATATTACAGAGCGAAAGCGGGCAGAACAGGATCTGCAGGAAAGGGATGTAAAACTGGACAGTATCCTGACAAATTTGGAGGATGCAATCTGGTCTGTTGGCTATCCAGACATAAAATCTATTTTTATCAGCCCTGCTGTAGAAAAAATATATGGTCTTTCTGTCCAGATGTTTTTTGAGGACCCCTTTCTCTGGCATAAACTGGTTCACCCTGAAGATCAGCAGAGTTTAGAAGAAACCCTGTTCGAACTCACAGAGAACGGTGTTCTTGTAAGAGTATGCCGCATAATCCGGCCTGATGGAAAAGTCAGATGGATTTCCGACCGCAGCAGGATGGTCTATGATGCTGATAATCGCCCCATCAGAATTGACGGCATTGTTCGTGATATCACCAGGCTGAAGCAGTTCGAACTGGAACTGGAAGCAACCCGCAAGGACTTATCCACCATTCTGGATACAGTCCCGGCCATGGTATGGAGAAAAGACAGGGACGGCAAGTATATTCATGGCAACAGGCTGTTTTGCGATACAGTGGGCAAGGAACTGAAAGACATTCAAGGAAAGAGCGATTTTGATATTCATCCACAGGAAATCGCTGTGAAGTATCTGAATGACGACAAGCAAGTGCTGTCTTCAGGACAACCTGTCAGAAATATTTCTGAACCCCATAGAAAATCAACCGGGCAGACAGGATGGAGCTTCACTGAGAAACTGCCTTATTATGACCAGGACGGAAATATTACCGGCACCATAGGTTTCGCTCTGGACATCACCGACCTCAAGTCAGCAGAGATGGAACTGCTCTTAAAAGACCGGGCCATTGAATCTTCCATAAATGCAGTAGCCATGGCTGACCTTAATGGTGCTGTCACCTATGTTAATCCTGCTTTTCTGGATTTGTGGGGTTACCAGACCATCTCTGAAGTTCTGGGCAAGCCCGCGGTTTTTTTCTGGGAATCAGAAGATGCTCCTGCCAGTGTAATTGAAACCATTTATACTCAGGGCTCATGGCAAGGAGAGATGACCGCCAGGCGCAAGGACGGTGAATTGTTTTCAGTAGAGCTTAATGCCGGGCTGGTAGTTGACAGGGACGGCAATCCTCTTTGTATGCAGGCTTCATTCATTGAAATTACTGAAAGAAAAATGTCTGAGCAGCGCATCCGGCACTTGAATGCAGTTCTGAAGGCCTACAACAAAGTCACCAGGATTATTTTCCATGCCCGGGATCAAAAGCAGATGCTGCAGGATGTCTGCCAGGCCCTGGTGTCCACCAGGGGCTATTACAATGCCTGGATCATCCTGCTGGACAGCAGACATAACGTTACAGACTGGGGCCAGGCCGGCCTTGACGATCATTTCCCTGCTCTGCTTGCAGCATTTCAAGAAGATAATAAGCCTGAACGTGCTCTAAATGTATTATCCTCGCCTCTCATGCAGGTTATCAGGGATCCCGGGAATGAATGCAGTGACTGCCCTCTTGGCGAAAGCTATGCAGGCAGGTCCGGTTTCTCTGTGCGACTGGAAGTTGAGGGCTTTGTCCTGGGGTTACTCACTGTTTCAATACCTGAAAACCTGGCCGTGGACAGCGAAGAGCAGGAACTGTTCACCAACCTGGCCGGAACCATTGTCCAGGGGGTTCAGAGAATCCGTCTGGAAAAGATCCGCCGCACTCAAAGAGAACGCCTGAAGCACTATGAACGAATCATTTCCAGGATCAACGATCCCATGTCCCTGGTGGGCACTGATTACAGGTATATCATTGTAAATGATGCATATTTGCGGGTGTTTGGTAAATCCCGGGAAGAAATCGAAGGGAGCACTGTAGAAGATTTGCTGGGGAAAGATATCTTTCAAAACAAGGTCAGGCACCATCTGGACAAGGCCCTTTCGGGAGAGGATGTGGTGTTCGAAGATGCTTTTCCTGACAGGGATGGTTCGTTGAAATATAGAATTATGAATTATTACTCATTTCATGATAAAAATGGTCAAGTCGCCGGAGTTGTTTCAACAGCCAAGGATATTACAGCTCTTAAACAAACCGAGGAACAACTCATACGAGCCAACCAGGCACTCCAGAAATCCAATTCTGAAAAAGACAGGCTTTTTTCCTATGTGGCACATGATCTCAAGTCGCCCATTTCCGGCTTTGTGAACCTGACTCAGGTATTATCCGAGGATATTAAGGCTTTTTCCCTCCAAGAACTTGAACAAATGACCAGGGAAATGCACAAGAGTTCGGAAAGTTTGCATGCTCTTCTGGAAGATCTCCTGCAATGGGCCAGGATGAAACAGGGGCTACTGGTTTACACACCAGAATCAGTCTGCCTGAATGATATCGTAACCGCTGGAATTTCTGTTGCCAGGAATGTGGCTGATCAGAAAGAAGTCGATCTCTGGGATAATATCCCCAAAGGAATGAATCTTTTTGCTGATCAGAAAATGATATACTCAGTCATTCGCAATTTGATTTTCAATGCCATTAAATTCACGCATCGGGGTGGAAACGTGTCCATCCATGCCCATCAGCAAGGTTCCATGGTCAGGGTGATGGTTCATGATGACGGGGTGGGCATGGATCAGGATACCTTGGCCGGGTTGTTTGCCATGAAACAAAAAAAATCTGTCAAAGGTACTGAAGGTGAAAAAGGAACCGGCCTGGGGCTTGCTCTGTGCAAAGAGTTTGTGGAGAAGCATGGAGGACAGATCTGGATAGAAAGCCGGCCTGGTCAGGGGACCACAGTATATTTTACAGTGCCAGGCAGCAGTGAAGTAGATGTTTAGTGACTTACTCCTGAAACCCTGTCACAAAAAACAAGAAAAATTGTAACAGTTCAGCCCTTTTTAAGGAAAGCAGGGGACAGGCACCCCCGCACTTATTTTTCTGAAGGATGATTGACAGGTTTTAAAAATAAGTGCGGGGAGAGCCAGTCCCCGGAGGTCAATCGTAAGTTTCTCTGTAGTGTTACAGTCGGTGATTAAAGTATGCAAGAGCCTGAAGGTTACGTTTTTTTCAGATCCTCAATAATTTTTTGCAATTCGCTGAAGCCGTATGGTGCACCATGCTCCCCCCTTCAACTTGAGCATCCAGATGCGGAAGCTGATCAAAGATGGAATCCCGAAGGGGGGCGAAGCCTCGGCGGGCTCTTTACTCTGCTTGCAATCAGTCTCAAGGTGGGCAATCAGGCCTGGCTTGAAGCCATACGCTTCCCTAGCTCCCGGGCACGCTGGCAATCCTGGGGAAAGACCTGATGGTGACGCTGATATTTGGCTTCCTTGTCGAACATTTTGGCTTCGTAGAGATCGTAGTCCGGATATTGCAGGGTGTCCGTGGAGAGCAGCAATTCGCATGAACCGAAGTGGAGCTGCAGAAACTTCTTTGTCATGTTGAAAACCTGATCAAAACCCATCTCCTGGATTTTGTTTTCGGGTACGTTCATGGTGTAGATCATGGCGGTATTGATCCGCTTGGGAAAGAGCGATATCCGGTCTGGATCGTATTTCAAATATGGAAAGCAGAGCCGTTCCAGGAAGGCGCGCGTTCCAGAGGATTCAGTGCCGTAGTACACAGGCGTGCCTATGATCAGGGCATCACAGTCTTGAACACGGTCCAGAACCGGGGAGAGGTCGTCCTGTAGGGCGCAGACCCCGTCCTCCTCCCGGTCCAGTCGCTTGCATGCAAAACAGCTAATGCACCCGGAAAAATCAAGGCTGTAGAGCTGGACCAACTCGGTCCTTGCCCCAGCGGACTCTGCTCCCTGCAGGGCGTGCTCCAGCAGGGTTACGGTATTCCATCCCTCTTGCCTGGGACTGCCGTTAAAGGCCATTACTTTCATGCCAAACCTCCTGACATGTTTATGGGATGCGAATTGCTCCGGCAATACCTGGAGCAATCCTTATGGCATATAGAGAATATGCACTATGTCAGGCTCTATGTCTACCAAATAGCTTCCATGCTTGAGGTATACCCGAGCTCTACTCTGCTGCCCTTGACCCAAAAAATAGGAACTTTTTAACACTACAGCGAAACTTATAAAATATAATATTGATCTCACTTGGGGACAGGCACTTTTGCCGGTTGATAAATAACAATTGCTCCAAAAAAT
>PWSL01000295.1 GCA_003563255.1 Desulfonatronospira sp.
CCAGCAGCCCCAGGAGGCTCAGAGCGATCCGCAGGACAGGAGTTGACAGGTGCTGAGCGCAACAGAGATCAGGGAAAAATTTCTCAGGTTTTTTCAGGAAAACGACCATACAGTGGTTCCCAGTTCTCCCCTGATTCCGGCGGACGATCCCACTCTGCTTTTTACCAATGCCGGTATGGTCCAGTTCAAAAAGGTTTTTCTGGGCCGGGAAAAAAGGGACTACACCCGGGCGGTGACCTCACAGAAGTGTCTAAGGGTGGGAGGCAAGCACAATGACCTGGAAAACGTGGGACGTACCAGGAGACACCACACCTTTTTCGAAATGCTGGGCAATTTTTCTTTTGGTGACTATTTCAAGGAAAGGGCCATAGCCCTGGCCTGGACTTTTCTGACCCGGGAGCTGGGACTGGATCGGGACAAGCTCTTTATCACCATATTTTTTGACGATGACGACGCTCACAGGCTGTGGCAGGAAGTGGCCGGGGTTACTCCGGACAGGATTTTTCGCCTGGGGGAAAAGGACAACTTCTGGTCCATGGGGGATACCGGTCCCTGTGGGCCGTGCTCCGAGATACTTTATGACCAGGGAGAAGGCATGGCCTGCAGCCCTGACTGCGCCATCGGGGTCTGCGACTGCGACCGCTACCTGGAGATCTGGAACCTGGTGTTCATGCAGTACGACCGGGACCAGGAAGGCAACCTCAGTCCCCTGCCCCGGCCCAGCATAGATACCGGCATGGGCCTGGAGCGCATCAGCGCAGTCTGCCAGGGGGTGTATTCCAATTATGATACGGACCTTTTGAAAAGCCTCATTACCGATACAGCCCGCAAGTCCGGCAAAGAATACGGCCGGGATCAGGACAACGACGTAGCCCTGGCGGTTATTGCCGACCATGCCCGGTCCTCGGCCTTTATGATAGCTGACGGGATACTGCCGTCCAACGAGGGACGGGGCTATATCCTGCGCCGGCTCATACGCAGGGCCTTTCGCTTCGGCCGGCACCTGGGGCTGGCTGATCCTTTTCTGTACCAGACGGTACAGGTGGTGGTCCGGGACATGTCCATGGCCTATCCTGAGCTGGAAAAAAGCCGTGATTTCATGATCCGGGTCGTGCGGCAGGAGGAGGAACGGTTTTCCGAGACCCTGGAGAAAGGTCTTTTGCTCCTGGAAGAGGAACTGAAGAAGCTGGGATCCCTGCAGGTGAACACCGTACCCGGGGAGACGGCCTTCAAGCTCTACGACACCTACGGGTTCCCCCTGGATATTGTCAACGATATTGCGGAGAAGCGCGGTTTCAACGTGGACGAAACCGGGTTTCAGGAATGCATGCATGATCAGAGGCAGCGGGCCAGGGCCGCCTGGAAAGGATCCGGTAACGCCGGACTTGGAGAGGTTTTCAGCAGTCTGGAGGGGGGTGTGCCCCAGACCAGTTTCGTGGGCTACGACCGTCTCCAGGCACAGGGCGAGATTGTGCTCCTGGTGGACCAGGAGAACCGCAGCAGGGAGTCTCTCAGCCAGGGGGAAAAGGGCTGGCTGGTGGCTTCCAGGACGCCTTTCTACGCCGAATCCGGCGGCCAGGTGGGAGACCGGGGACGTATTCAGGGCTCCCGGGGCCAGGCCATGGTCCGTGATACACAGGACCCGGCCGCTGGTGCAGTTGTCCACCAGGTGGAGATAAGCAGGGGGGAACTCTACAGAGGCGATGTAGTGGATCTGACTGTTGACGAAGGACGCCGGGTGGCCACGGCCAGGAATCATACGGCGACTCATCTGCTGCACCTGGCTCTGCGCCGGGTTCTGGGGGAGCATGTGCACCAGGCCGGGTCTCTGGTGGATGAAAAAAGGCTCAGGTTCGATTTTACACATATCCAGGCCCTGACCGGGGATGAGCTGGAGCGCATCGAAGAAGAGGTCAACTCCGCCATTTTATCGGATTACCAGGTGCTGGTAAAGGTGATGGATTACTCCCAGGCGGTGAAAGAAGGGGCCATTGCCCTGTTCGGCGAAAAGTACACGGACAGGGTCCGGGTAGTCTCAGTGGGTGATATTTCCATGGAGCTGTGCGGGGGCACTCATTTGAGGTCCACGGCCCAGGCCGGGACTTTCTGCCTTGTAAGCGAATCCGCTGTCGGTTCCGGGATGCGCAGGATTGAAGCCCTTACCGGCTGGGATGCCCTGAACTACTGGAAAGGCATGCGCAGAAACGTCGATTCTTTGCAGGAGGCCCTCAAGGTTGCCCCGAATCAGCTTGTGGACAAGGTCCTGGCTCTGCAGGAGCAGGTGCGCGAGCTTGCCAGGGAAAACAAGGCCCTGTCCCAGAAGATTTCAGCTGAACAGGGCAGAGATATCGCCTCTGAAAAGAAGATGGTGGGCCGGGTGCCTCTTATCGTCCGCAAGGTGGATGTGGGTGACGTGGACGGTCTTAGAAGCCTTATGGATGATATCCGCTCCAAGCTTAATTCCGGTGTGGCCCTGCTGGGCACCCGGAACAAGGGCAAGCCCATGCTTCTTTTATACGTCAGTAAAGACCTTCACGGGAGTTTTACCGCCCCGGAGCTTATCAAGGAAGTGGCCAAAGAGATCAAGGGCGGTGGTGGCGGGCGTCCGGACCTGGCTCAGGCCGGAGGATCCGATGCACAGGGCCTTGACAGGGCCATGCAGCGTCTGGAGGAAATCCTGGCTGAGCGTATGACGTAACTGTAAAATTTTTGTCAGGCGAAGACTCGTGACATGAAGTCAGAGGTCAGAGGTCGGCAGTCGGAGGTCGGCAGTCGGAGGTCGGCAGTCGGAGGTCAGAAGTCGGAGGTCAGAAGTCAGAGGTCAGAAGTCGGAGGTCAGAAAAATCAAATAGTTAATCTGTATTCAATTTCTGGCGGATGTATCAGCGTATGATGTAAAATGCGCTTCAGGCATAAGCCTGTAGCATGGGTGGCCCGGGCGGAGTAAGATCCATGTTTTTATGCTTCTGGTAGGCCCTGGAGGCGGTTGCCGGGTCCGTAGCCCCGGGATTGAAGGTCTGGGGACCATAAGATGAGAGCCTGTGGACATCCCCGGCCTCGTACATGGCGTGCATGAATTTCTGTTCCGGGGTAAGCCCGGGAGGCCTCCCGGATACTTGAATATGTTCGCTGCTGTACTCAAGGGAGATGTTTTTCCACTTGAACCCCATAGACTTCTGGGTGCTTTTCACCCTGGACATTTCCTTTAGTTTGTCCATGGAGGAAGTCTTTTGCTCAACCAGTGAGTAGAAAGAGGCCGGGTGCCCGGTTGCAGCGGTAATGTGAGTCATGGTATCAGATAAATAACTTCTTCATCTTTCTAATGAGTTTAGTTGGGGGTACGGGTACAGCCCGCTTTAATGTCACTACAGCGGCATTTTATTTGAACTCGAAGGGGACTGGCTCACCGCACTTATTTTGCTTACAGAAGACTGACGGATTTTAAAAATCAGTGCGGGTGCCTGTCCCCGGTGGCCAAGGCAAAAGTTAACATAAAGTGTCGCTGTAGTTCTATGTTATTTTATAACTATTTATTTTTTCCAGGCAAGAGTTTTTTGCCGGAAAAAAACCAGGCGGTTAACATGGGAATAATAATCCAGAAAAGAGCTTTGATCCCCAAAAGAGTTACTGAAATGACTGTAAAGGCCCCTGTTATTGCCTCCAAGGCCAGACCTGGAAATTTCGTGGTTATGCGGCTGCACATGAAAGGTGAACGTATTCCCCTGACCATAGCTGACGCAGACCCGGAAAAAGGCCATATTGTAATCGTATATCTGGTCATGGGTAAAACCACTGCCTTACTGGATACAATGAATGAGGGCGACGCTATCCTGGATATCTGCGGCCCACTGGGCCGGCCCACCAGAATCGAGAAAAAAGGCACTGTGGCTTGCGTGGGTGGAGGAACGGGCATTGCCGCCCTGCATCATATAGCCAAGGGCAATTTTCAGGTGGGCAACAAGGTGGTGTCTGTCATAGGAGCCAGGAGTAAGGATCTTTTACTTTTCAAGCCGGAGCTGGAAAAGATTTCCCACCAGGTTCTGGTATCTACTGATGACGGCAGCCTTGGGCACAAGGGTCTGGTCACCGAGGTACTGAAGGAATATCTGGAAAGGGATCCGGAAGTAAAAGAAGGAATCGGTGTGGGGCCGGTACCCATGATGCGGGCCGTGGCCGAAGTCGCTCAGCCATTTGGCATCAGGACCCTGGTCAGCCTCAACTCCATCATGGTGGACGGGATAGGCATGTGCGGTTCCTGCCGGGTGAACGTGGGCGGGGAGATACGTTTTGCCTGCGTGGAAGGGCCGGAATTCGAGGCTTCCCAGGTGGATTTCGACGAACTCATGATGCGCCTGCAGGCCTTTAGGTCTCAGGAGAAAAAGTCCATGGAACTGTTCGAGAAAAAAGAGCTGTTGTGATTATGCAAAAAAAAACCAGGACCAGAATAAGTCCCAGAGTTTCCATGCCCATGCGGGATGCTGTTGAAAGGGGCAGGATGTTTTCAGAAGTGGCCCTCGGCTACAGCCAGGAACAGGCTGTAGCCGAGGCCGGGCGCTGCCTGCAGTGCAAAAAACCCACCTGCATCAAGGGCTGTCCTGTGGATGTGGACTGCAAAAGCTTTATCCGCATGGTGGCCCGCAAAGATCTGAAAGGGGCCTTTGCCAAAATCAAGGAGACCAACAGCCTGCCGGCCATCTGCGGGCGGGTCTGCCCTCAGGAGAACCAGTGCGAAAAGACCTGCAAGCTGCGTCCTACAGGCCAGCCCATAGCCATCGGACGTCTGGAGAGATTCGTGGCGGACAACTATTATGCCCGGACTTCCTGCGAGGAAGAAACCGGCGGGGAGGCCTGTTCTGTAGTGGATGAAAGCCGGAAGGTCGCGGCCATAGGCTCCGGTCCAAGCAGCCTGACCCTGGCCGGATACCTGGCAGCCAACGGGGTCAAGGTGAGTGTGTTTGAAGCACTGCATTCGCCTGGCGGGGTTCTTCTTTACGGCATACCCGAGTTCAGGCTTCCCAAATCTGTGGTGCAAAGGGAGATCGACTCCCTGAAAAATTTACAGGTTGATTTTTTATGCAACTACGTAGGCGGAATGAGCGTGACCCTGCCCGAGCTTTTCCAGCAGGGTTACAAGGCTGTTTTCCTGGGAGTGGGGGCTGGACTGCCCAGGTTCATGAAGCTGCCCGGGGAGAGTCTCATCGGAGTTTACTCCGCCAATGAATACCTGACCCGGGTAAATCTCATGTACGGATATAAGTTTCCTGAATACGACACCCCGGTGCCACCGGGCAAAAACGTAGTGGTCATCGGTGGGGGCAATGTGGCCATGGATGCAGCCAGGACCGCCCTGCGGCTTGGTGCAGAAAGGGTCAGGGTGGTTTACAGGCGCACCAAGGGTGAGATGCCGGCCAGGCAGGAAGAGTTGGAACATGCTCTGGAAGAGGGCATCGAGCTGGAGATACTCTCCTCCCCGCTGTCATTTCACGGCGATGACCAGGGGGTATTAAACAAGGTGGTTCTGCAACGCATGGAACTGGGCAAGCCTGATGAGTCCGGGCGTAGAAAGCCCGAGCCCATAGAAGGCGATACTTTTTCGTTGGAAACTGACCTGGCCATTATGGCCGTGGGTACCGGGGCCAACATGGTTTTGACCCAGACCACCCCGGAACTGAAACTCAACCAGAGGAACTATATCTGGGCCGACCCTGAAACAGGGGAAACCAGTATGAACATGGTTTTTGCCGGAGGCGACATCGTTACCGGGGCCGCCACCGTGGTGGAAGCCATGGGAGCAGGCAGACGGGCTGCCCGCGAAATCCTGCGGCGGCTTGAAGGATAGTTTATGGCACAGATCGTGGGGGTAAAATTCAGAGAACAGGGCCAGATTTATTATTTCCAGGCGTCTCCATTTGTTCTGTCACCCGGGGATGCGGTAATAGTCAAGACCGAGGAGGGACTGGGGCTGGCCAGCGTGGTTCAGGTCAAGGAACGCCTTCCTGAAGGTTTTGCTATGGAGGACTTAAAACCAATATTCAGACTGGCCAATGAAGAGGATTTCAAGGTCCAGGAAGAAAACAGGGAACTGGGCCGGGAGGCCTTTGCTTACTGCAGGAAATGCCTGGAAGGGAACACCCTGGAAATGAAGCTGGTGGATGTGGAAGTCTTTTTTGACCGCAGCAAAATAATCTTTTATTTTACCGCTCCCGGCCGGGTTGACTTCAGAGACCTGGTCAAAGAACTGGTCAAGGTCTATCGCACCAGGATAGAGCTGCGCCAGATCGGGGTCAGGCACGAGACCCAAATGGTGGGCTCTCTTGGCAATTGTGGTCAGGTATGCTGCTGCCGACGGTTCATGCGCCAGTTTGTCCCGGTGACCATCAAAATGGCCAAAGATCAGAACCTGTTTCTGAATCCGGCCAAGATATCCGGGGTTTGCGGCAGACTTTTGTGCTGCCTCAATTTTGAACAGCCGCATTATGCCCAGTTTCAGAAAAATCTGCCCAAACTGGGTAAAAGATACAAGTGTCGGGAGGGTTACCTCAGGGTCATCCGCGCCAACCTTTTCAGGGACAGTCTCACCGTCCTGGACGAGGAAGGCACGGAAAAGGAAGTCCCCTTGCAGGACTGGCCCCAGATGCTTCACAAGCCGGACAAGAAAAAGGAACACAAGTAGGTACAGCCCGCGCTGAATATGCTTTAAATCATGCAGGAGGCATGCAAGTTGGAAAGTTTTTTTGTTTCCACTCCCATATACTACGTCAATGCCAGGCCGCACCTGGGCCATGCCTACACCACCATCGTGGCGGACAGCGTTAACCGCCTGCACCGTCTGCAGCGGCGCGACACCTTTTTGCTAACAGGCACGGACGAGCACGGGGACAAGATAGTGGAAGCAGCTGAAAAAAACGGTCTGGCCCCCAAGGAATACGCAGACAAAATTAGCTCCCTGTTCAAAGAGGCCTGGCCCTGGCTGGAAGTGGAAACTTCGGCCTTTATCCGCACCACCGACCCGGAACATATCGAATGCGTGCAGCGGTTTCTTACTACCGTCTACGAAAAAGGGGACATATATTTCGGGGAGTACGGGGGGCATTACTGTTTCGGGTGCGAGCGCTTCTATACCGATAAAGAGCTCAAAAACGGTTTCTGCCCGGATCACCTGGAAAAGCCCAGGTATCTTCAGGAAAAAAACTACTTTTTCCGCATGACCGACTATCTGCCCGCCCTCAAGGAACATATCCGGAACAACCCCGATTTTATTCAGCCCGAGAGGTATAGAAACGAGGTCCTGGGCATGCTTGGGGATGAACTTACGGATCTTTGCATATCCAGGCCCAAGTCCAGGCTGACCTGGGGCATAGAACTGCCCTTTGACAGCGATTATGTCACCTACGTCTGGTTCGACGCCCTGATAAACTATATCTCGGCCCTGGGCTGGCCCCAGGGGCAGCCCTTCAAAAAGTACTGGCCCGGGGCTTACCACCTGGTGGCCAAGGACATTCTCAAGCCCCACGCAGTATTCTGGCCCACCATGCTCATGTCCGCCGGGGTGGACCTGTACCGGGGGCTCAGGGTTCACGGGTACTGGACAGTGCAGGAGGCCAAGATGTCCAAAAGTCTGGGCAATGTTGTCCAGCCCATGGAGATGGCGGAAAAATACGGCCTGGCCCCTTTTCGCTATTTTCTGCTGCGGGAGATGCAGTTCGGCCTGGATGCAAGCTTTTCCGAAGAGGGCCTGGTGAACAGGCTCAATTCAGATCTGGCCAATGATCTGGGTAATCTGTGCAGCCGCACCCTGGCCATGACCAACAAGTACTTCCAGGGCCTGGTGCCGGAGATGTCCGCCCTTGCTGACGAGGATCAGGAGGTGGTGGACGCCGGGCTGACCGCCCTGGATGAATACGTACGCCTGTTCGGGGATTTTCAGTTTTCCAGGGGGCTCAGTGTACTCTGGGGGTTCATCGGCAGGCTGAACAAGTATGTGGATGAAAGCGCCCCCTGGGTGCTTTACAAAGAGGGACAGACCAAACGACTGCAAAATGTCATGTACGTCCTGCTGGAAGGACTGCGTAAAATCGCCCTGCATCTGTGGCCGGTGATGCCTTCCAGTTCCGAGGAACTTCTGCGGCAGCTCGGCACCGGTTTTGACCTGCACGCAGTCGATCTTGACCGGGAGGGCGAACACTGGTCAGGGCTTAAGCCTGGGGTCAAGGTGGCAAAAAAATCCAATCTGTTTCCCCGAAGAGACCTTGTGTTGCAGCAGGATCACCCCCCCAAAAACGCTGAAAAGAAACAGAAAGAGTCTGATAAATCTTCCCTGGAGGGACAGGTCAGCTTTGAGGATTTTCAAAAGCTGCACATGGTCACCGGCAAGGTGCTGCAGGCGGACAAGGTTCAGGGAGCGGACAAGCTGCTTAAGCTTGAGGTGGATATCGGTGAAGAAGAGCCTCGCACTATAGTGGCCGGACTGGCCCGGCATTTTGAGCCCGGAGACATGCAGGGACGTCAGGTGGTGGTGCTGGCCAATCTGACCCCCAGGAAGATCCGCGGTGTAATGTCCCACGGTATGGTCCTGGCGGTGCATCAGGGAGAAGACATGGCCTTATTGACCAGCACAAAAGATACGCAGCCCGGAAGCCGGGTAAGTTGAACAAGATAACCCCATGCACAAGGTTTACGAGGTCATAAATGACCTTTATGATGCCCTGCACTACGTATGGGAGCATGATCGGACCCGGCAGACAATCACCACCCTGCTCATCGGGACATTCCTGGTTACCCTGACCCTGACCGAACTCAACCGTTTCGGGATGCTCCCGGACACCCTGGGAGAAAGGCTTACCACCAATCCCTTCTATTCAGTCAAGCTGGCCTTTACCCTTTTGCTGGTAAATGAGCTCATTGGGCTCATTTTTATCCTGCCGTGTTCGGTCTCCCGGGCAGTGGGCAAGCAGCTGGAAATCCTGTGCCTGATATTTCTAAGGAATGCCTTCAAAGAGCTGAGCCATTTTACCGAACCCATTGTCCTGGTGGACCAGCTGGACGCGGTTCTGCGCATCGGGGCCAACGCCATGGGTGCGGTGGTCATCTTTGTGCTTCTGCATCTGTATTATCGGCAGTATGTTAAGCGCATCGGCAAGGCATCCCGGGGGCAGAGGGTGTACAGGTTTATTTCGGTAAAGAAGCTGGTGTCCATGATCCTGCTTTTGATTTTTACCATCCTGGGCATCTATCACCTGAGCCTTCTGTGGATGCACGGGCAGGGCATACCTTTCTTTGCCGAGATATACACCATCCTGGTCTTCAGCGATGTTCTGCTGGTGCTGGTAGCCAATCGCTTTTTTCCCGGATTCAATGATATCTTCCGCAATTCCGGTTTTGCCGTGTCCACTCTGCTCATGCGGCTGAGCCTGACTGCGCCTGCTTTTCTAAACGTGGTCATAGGCATAGGGGCGGCCCTGTTCGCCCTGCTTCTGGCCATGGCCTACAAGAGAAGCACCTGGGATGATCCGGGGTAAGAAATCCTGAACAACTATTACTTATCCGCCTGGTTGCGGCGGTTCTGCCTCTGCTGGGCCTGGTACATGAAGGTCCTGATGGCCAGATCGCGGTTGGGCTGGATGGAGCCGTCATAGGAGGCGTCCAGGTATGGGACCTTCTTCTCCAGCAGGATGGGCTTTAATATTGCCGAGCATATAGTGCTGGGCATGCAGGTAAAGGGAAATACATTGACCACCCCGTCGTAGTTTTCATGCACGTATTCCAGGGCGCCTCCTATGCTGATGGCGGCTTCGGTGCCGATGTCAAAATTGAACAGGCGGTCGTTGTCCAGTCGTTTCTCCAGGCTTGAGATGCGGTGGTCCTCGTGAATATCCAGGTGCTTGCGGGCCCGGGAATAAGTCTGGTCCTGACGCCAGAGCTGGTATCTGATCTCGATCTGGTAATCCAGCCATTTGCGCGAAGCACTGAACATGCCCTGGATATCTCCCTTTTTCCATGACTGGGTCCACTGCCTCCGGGTATCGCGCAGGTTGGAATAGGCCACGAAATTGAACCATTCCCCCAGGGAGGCGTCCACAACTTCACCGCCATAGGTTTCAATTTCGTTTATGAGATGCTGATTGGACTGAGGGTGGGTACGCAGATAAATTTCCCCGATGATTCCAATGAGCGGGCGCCTGGGTTTTTCCGGATCCATGAGCTTTGTGGCGCGTTTTACAATGTCCTCCAGCAGGGTGTACAAGGCGTTGAAATCCCGGCTTTCACCAATGGATTCGATCTTGTCCCGCATGTTCTGCAGGGCCTCTTCCATGAAGGCATCGGTTTGGCCCGGGACTTGCTCATAGGGTCTGACCCTCCAGACCACCCGGTCCAGGACATCGGAGATGATGGTGGCCACGTAGGCCAGGCGCCTAAAGAGTTTGGATTTTTCCTCGGGCATGATCATGGACGAGGAATATGTATCCGTTGAGGACAGGTACGTAATATTTACATCTTCGAACTCGGGGAACTTGTCCAGCACCAGTCTGTGCATCTTGTTATACATGCCGAAACGGCAGGGCCCGTCCGCCTCAGGCATGAAGTAGACGTAATCCTCAGGGGAAAAGTCAGACCCCAGGCGCTCTTTTTCCTGCTTGAGGTAGTAAAGAACGTCTCCCAGGGTTACCTGGCAGGGGAAGCATTCCTTGCCCGAAGTGAACTCCTTGCCCAGCTCCAGACCGTCGTATGTGGGCATGACCTGGGCCGGGACCCCGTAGGCCCTGAAGCAGGAGGTCAAAAGCCGGGACCCGAACGGCGACATGTCCGGCATAAGCAGGGTTTTGCCGGTGATGTCAAACTGACCGACACTTTTGGTTAATCTTTCTTCAAAGAATTGTTGTTCTTGCATGGTGTTATAAGGGTTTGAGGTTTTGTATTTCCGGCCTACTGCCCCACCGCCTGGTCCAGTGAGGTTGTTTTTTCTTTTTTGACCAGGTTGTCCTTGAGGATGTTCTGGACTACGTTTTTATAAGCCTCGATGCGGGTGAGCACGCCGGCAACGGCGCTGTGCTCATCCAGTTCCAGTATCAGGGGCGGTTTATTCTGCAGGATGTACCCGTAAAAATGTTCAATGAAAGAATCCGGGCCGCATGAGAAGTTGGTCAGGTGTACCCCGAACCAGTTGGGTTTCTGGGCGATGAGCTTGGAAGTGCGCAGGATGCGTCCGCCCAGGCCCCAGTACATGCGGGGAAAGTCCTTGAGGTTTACCTGCTCATAGTCCACGAAATCCATGGGCAGGGCGGTTATGTCCAGCTTGGCCAGCTGGCGTCCCAGACGCAGGTTGAGCCTTTCGTCATACAGGTTGTAGGGCCTGCCTGTGACCACCCATACCGGATTTGTCTGGTCCAGGCTGGAGATTATCTCCCGGCCTTTCTGCTGCATGGTTTTTTTGAACTCCATCTGCCTGACCCAGGCCAGGGATACTGCCCGCTGCACTTCCTTTTCCCGGAATTTCAGGCCCGGCGGCAGGGAACGTGATAATTCGTAGGCGATACTTTCTATGCCCTCCTTGAGAAAAAGGGTGGGCCGGATGAGTCTGTTTTCGTCAAGCTGCAGGGCTGCTGTAGCCATGTACTGGGAGCTTTCCACCATGGGGCAGAGCACCCCTCTTTCACCGTCTTCGTCCGGAGTGGGCACGTTGATGGGGTTGGGCAGAAAAAGGTAATCCGCCGGACTGTCCTGGAGAAGTTTTGCATGGCCGTGAAAGACCTTTACCGGGAAACAGGTCTCAGCGGTCATGGATTCCACTCCTGTGGAGGCGATTTCGTGGTTGGTGTATGGAGTGAACAGGACATTGAGCCCCAGTTCCGAAAATATATTAGCCCAGAGTATGCCCCATTCCAGGGAATGCAGGGCCATTGGGATCCCGATAACCGGCTGCTGAGGCCTGGGTTTTTCCATGCTTTTCCAGTCCATCAGGGCGTCCTGGGGCATATGCCGGCTGAATAACTCTCCCCGCAGCAGGAAAAAATTGTCCTTGGTCTGGCCCTGGACTGTAGAGGTCTCATACCGGCCGCAATCACCGCCCCAGATGCTTTTTCGCCCACCGAAGCTGTAGGTTTTGAGTTTGCATTCGTTATGACATTTCTTGTCAGCCCGGCAGATGGATTCCTTGAAGTTGACCTCGATTGCGGCCAGATCCTTGAGGTCACGCTCTTTGACCCGGATTTCCCCGGACTTGAATTTTTCCTGTACAGCCAGGGCGGTGCCGTAAGCTCCCATGACCTCGCGGTTTTTGGGAACAATCACGGGCTTTTGCAGGATCCGCTCAAAGGCTGCGACAATGCCCTTATTCAGAGAAGGCCCCCCAAGAAACATTATTTTGTTGCCGATGTGCCTGCTTTCCACCACCCGGTGCAGGTAGTTGCGGACAATGGCGAAGCACAACCCTGCGATGAGGTCTTCGCGCTGCGCTCCCTTCTGGGAATATCCCACCAGGTCCGATTCCATGAATACGGTACACCTCTCAGCCAGGTTGACCGGCGTGGGTGCGGACAGGGCTATGTCCTGGAACTGACCCACTATATTGATATTCATCTTGCTGGCAAGCTCGTGCAGAAAGCTTCCGGTGCCTGCAGCACAGATCTTGTTCATGGCGAAGTCCACGGGATGGGAGTCCTTGATGGATATATACTTGGAATCCTGGCCCCCTATTTCAAATATGGTGTCTATGCCGCTGTCCACTGCCACAGCGCCCCTGGCATGGGCCGTGATTTCGTCGATGATGAGGTCAGCGTCCAGAAAATCTCCCACAACGTTGCGTCCGGATCCCGTGGTACCCACGGCCTGCAGGTCGATCTTGTCCCCGGCTTCCTGGTCCAGGTACTGCAAAAGTTCCTGGGCTACCTCAATGGGCTTGCCCTTGGTGGCCACATACCTCTTGTGAATTATTTTACCATGTTCGTCTACCAGACTATACTTGGTGGAGGTGGAGCCGATGTCTATTCCAAGGAAAGCCTTGATTTTGGCCTTGCCCGGGGAACGTAGGGGTTTCAGGCTGTTGTCGGAGTCAAAGTGGGACAGGTTCAGCTCCAGGGACTGGGCCCTGGGAAAGCTGTAGCTGGAAGCGGCCATGCTTTCGTCCAGGCGCTCTGGTTCCACAGTGTTTTTCAGCTTCTGTCTGCGGGCCTGCAGGGCTGTACCCAGGGCGCCCAGAGATGTGTGGTGACTGGGCACATTGAGGTCTGGAAAATGTTTTCTAAAGGCCTGCACCAGAAGTTCATTTTCGGCCATGCCGCCTATAAAGGCAATGGGCTCATGCAGTTTGCGGTTGGATACAATGGTACTCAGATAGTTGGCAGCGGTGCCGTGGTGCAGCCCTGCAATAATATTGCTCAGGCTTTCACCCTTGTTCTGCAGGTGGATCATGTCTGACTTGGTGAACACAGTGCAGCGGCAGGCCACCGGGGCCGGATAGCTGTTTTGCAGGCCCAGGGCGATGAAATCGCGCAGTACCTTTTGCAGCTTATTCTGATCCATTTCAAAATCGCCCCCGTACATGGCGTAGGCCAGACGTTCAGCCTGCTGATCAATGAATGAACCTGTGCCTGAGGCACAGGGGGAGTTGAGGTTGAAGGCCTCCAGGTACCAGTTGCTATCTTTGTCGTATTCAAGTTGAAATAACGCCGCGTCCTGTCCGCCGATGGCTATAATCGTTTTTACACCGGGCAATACCCGGGTGGTGCCCAGTACCTGAGCGATGGTCTCCACCTCGAAGGGGGCGTCCAAAAACCGGCTCAGGATTTGACCCTGGCTGCCGGTAAAGGAGATGGAGTTGATCTGTGCCGGGTCGAAGTGCTGGTATATTCGGCGCAGGCTGTCCCTGGTTCCTTCCAGGATCAGTCCAAAATGACGATTGTAAGGGCATTCAAATACAATCTCGCCATGAGCATCCACCACACAGCAGTTTATGCTTACAGAGCCTACATCCAGGCCCACGTCGTATGTCATCAAGTTCCTCCCTGAAATACTCATACTGGTAACTGTATGAGAAAATAAATCCCGCTTTAACCAGGCATTGCAGCCCTGAAAAAGACTCTAAAAGTTATCACTACAGCGACACTTTATTTGAACTCGAAGGGGACTGGCTCACCGCACTTATTTTGCTTACAGAAGACTGACGGATTTTAAAAATATGTGCGGGGTGCCTGTCCCCGGTGGCCGAGGCAATAATTAACACAAAGTGTCGCTGTAGTGTTATAGTATCGAGTGTAATGAATCAATTCTTATGCAGTCAAATTGTTCGACTTCCTACCGGGATTTATCGTTTTTGACAAGTTTTTTAGACTGACATATTTACTCCTCATACCCAGCACTACAGCGAAACTTATATATTGACCTCCGGGGACTGGCTCACCGCACTTA
>PWSL01000331.1 GCA_003563255.1 Desulfonatronospira sp.
TACCTGAGAGAGATCGCGGAGATACTTGCAGGAATGGAAGAGTTTGACCAGGAAAACCTGGAGCAGGCCATGAAGGTCTACATCGAGGAGAAAAATATCAAATTCAAGGCCATAGCCCAGCCCCTGCGGGTGGCCCTTACCGGCAAAACCGCCAGCCCGGGCATCTTTGAAACCATGCAGGTTCTGGGCAGGGGAAGCTGTATCAACCGGCTCAGGCGTATTTAGTATAGTTAAGATACGCCTGAAAAAGCCATGTGGATATACCTTTACTTGCGCAGGAGGAAAAAAATTATGGTCAGAACTGCGCTTATGAGGATGCAGGTGCCCAGGGGAAAATAGAAGGTGAAGTTTTCCCTCTTGATGAATATGTCCCCCGGGAGACGTCCCGGGGTAAAGGGCAGCTTGTCCCTTAAAAGAACCAAAAGCCCCACAGCCGCCAGAACCAGGCCTATAATTATCAGTATCTTACCGGGATCAGGCCATTGCTGCATACCGTAAAACCTCAAGTTCAGCTTGAACTTTTTCTATTGCTGATTTTGCCGGCAATCCTGTGAAAAAAGCTGTACCATGCTGGATCGTACCGGCTGATACTAATCCCTCAATCCCCAAATTCTTCAATCCCTGAATTCTTAAATTCCTGAATCCACTCAACATATCCTGGGCAGTTGTTCACCCTCCAGCATGTCCAGAAGCCTGTGGCCTCCAAGGGACGTCCTTAGAACCACCCTGCCCTTGTGCCCTTCCCGGACATGCCCGATGAGGGCCGCATCCCGTCCCGCAGGATGGGAGCGCATGACTTCCAGAGCTTTTTGGGCCAGCTTCTCTGGCAGGATACAGATAAACTTGCCCTCGTTGGCCAGATACAAGGGGTCCAGACCCAGAAAAGAGCATCCCCCTTGCACTTCCCGGCGTACAGGTACCTGATCCTCCTGGAGAAGTATTTCGCAGCCAGACTGAGAGGCGATCTCGTTTAAAGTGGTGGCCAGCCCTCCCCGGGTGGGGTCGCGAAGCACATGAATATCCCCCACCTCCTGGATCAACCTGCAGGTCAGGCTGTTTAAGGCCTGACTGTCGCTCTGGATATCCGTTTCAAACTTAAGCCCCTGCCTGTAGGTCAGTATGGCCAGGCCGTGGTCCCCCAGGGTGCCGCTTATGATCACCGCGTCTCCAGGTTCTGCACTGCTGCCTGATGGAGCCGGACTGGTTATGACCCTGCCTATGCCGGTGGTATTGATAAACATCTTATCCGCTGCCCCTTTTGGCACCACCTTGGTATCCCCGGTGATCACCTGTACTCCACATTCAGCGGCAGCCCTGCCCATGGATGCAGCAATCCTGTCCAGATCCTGCATGTCCAGTCCCTCTTCCAGTAGAAAGGCACAGCTCAGGTACCTGGGCTCCGCCCCCAGCATGGCCACGTCGTTTACCGTGCCGTGCACTGCCAGGGAACCGATGTCGCCCCCGGGAAAAAACAGTGGAAAGATGGTGAATGTGTCCGTACTCACGGCCAGGGGGCCGGATATATCCTCGATAAGGGCGGCGTCATCAAGGCGGTTCAGCCCTGGGTTGCCCAGGTGTTTTAAAAATATCTCCCTGATGAGACGCTGCGAGGCCTTGCCCCCGCTGCCGTAGTCAAGAAGGACCCTGTCGGTCATGGTGTTTTCCTTTATGCACTCACAACGAGTACTTGAAAAAAGCCGCGCAGGAACCCTCAGTGGAGACCATGCATGGTCCCACCGGGGCTGCCGGGGTACATACGCAAGAAAAAAGCGGGCACTGGGGGGGGAGTATTTTGCCCTTGAGCACCTGGCCGCATTTGCACCCGGTATTTGTTTCAGGTTGAAGCGGGGCAGGCTCAAATTTTCTCCTTGCGTCAAACCCCAGGTATTCTTTCCTCAAAGACAGCCCGCTGCCCGGAATGTCCCCCAGTCCACGCCAGGCGGTATCCACGGGCTTGAATACCTCCTGCATCACTTCCCTGGCCCTGGGGTTGCCCTGGTCTGCAACCGCCCTTTTATAATTGTTGATCACTGCGGGAGTTTTTTCCTTGTGCATACGCAGCAGAATCTGGATGGACTGCAGGATATCCAGGGGCTCGAAACCGGAGATGACAGCCGGAAGGTTGTAATCCCCAGCCAGAAACATAAACGGCTCAATGCCTGTTATGGTGGAGACGTGACCCGGAAGAAGAAGTCCGTCCACCCTTATGTCCGGGTCCGAGGCTAAGGCAAGCAAAGCCGGGGGCACCAGCTTGTGCATGGGCAGAATAAAAAAATTCTCCACCTGCTGATTGAGAGCTACTTTCACAGTGGCGGCAACTGTGGGGGCCGTGGTTTCAAATCCTACAGCCAGGAAAACCACGTTTTCAGAGGGATTGTCCACAGCCAGCTGCAGGGCGTCGAAGGCGGAATAGAATATTTCCACCCTTGCCCCTTCCGCCTGTACTTTTTTCAGGCTGTCGCCCCCGCTTCCCGGCACACGCATGAGGTCTCCAAAGGTGGCCAGGCGGAGATCCATTTTTGCCAGGGCCAGAAAAGTATTTACTTCCAGGTCATGGGTCACGCATACAGGGCAGCCTGGACCTGAAAGATGAGAGATGTTCTCCGGCAGAAGGCTCTTTATGCCGCTTTGAAATATGGAAACAGTGTGCGTGCCGCAGACTTCCATGAAACGAAAAGGTGAATCAGCCAGGTGCTGAATCTGTTCCAGAACTCTGCGGCAAAGATCCGGGTCCCGGAATTCACTTGACAAGTTCAAGCCCCAGACTGTCCTGAAACAGTTTCAGGGTTTCCAGTCCTTCCTGGCGGTCAATGCATCTCAGGGCAAAACCTGCGTGGACAATGACAAAATCCCCCACAGCCGGTACCTGGTCCACAATATCCAGGCGTACCTGATTTTTGACTCCGCCCACTTCCACATGGGCCACATTGTCTTCTATGGAGACCACTTCCATGGGAACGGCCAGACACATATCTTTTCTCCTGAGTGTTTTAACTGGATTATTTTGTCTTGATAAATCAATATCTGTTTAGGCGTTTTAGGCGCTTAGCACAAATTTCGGAACAACATGTTGGTCGTTAAAATCGGTTCGTGGTTCCTGGTTCTTCGTTCCTGGTTACCTCTTGTTCCCAGGCTGGAGCCTGGGAACAAGAAAAGAAAGAAAAGAAAAAAAATCCCTGCTTGCATGTTAGTGGGGACAGGCACCCCGGCACTTATATTTTATTGAACAAGAAACAGATTAGAAAAATAAGTGCCGGGAGAGCCAGTCCCCGTGCTCAACGCGTCCTGCAAGGGTTGACCGAATGATGCCCCGCAGGGGCCTCTTTTTCCGCGCAGGGTCGCGGAAAAAGCCTAGTGACTTACTCCTGAATGCCTGTCAGGAAAAACAAGAAAAATTTGAGCTATGGCGGGGGTTCAGCGCTTGGCACTGCTTCCAGCCCGGAGGCATACAGCCTGGAGGGGGACTGTTTCGTACTTATTTTTTTAAGAAAAAGACTACTTCCCACAGATCACACCCCAGTGAAATGGCTTCGCCTTCACTTCGTGAATTTCACGGGGCAGGCAGATTGACCACGCGAGGCGCGTGGCAGGCACAGATGGAAGAAAGAGCTTTTATGTGCATACCAGGAATACGCACCTGGTATGCACATGGTCTCCACCGCATCCGCGGTAGATACCGGGGAGTAAGTTTTTTCGCCTCGAAGCGGCTGATGCCTTTTCCTTGCGGGTCTTGCCCCGTGAAACAACGCTGAAAGCGTTCCTGCGCAGCAGGGTTTCACTGGGGTCTTATTCCCGCAAGGAAAAAACATGCTTTTTCAATCTCTTTTATCTGTGTCAATCTGCCTGCCCGGTGAAATAGACGAAGTCTCAGCGCAGTTTATCCCGTGAAACA
>PWSL01000043.1 GCA_003563255.1 Desulfonatronospira sp.
ATCACACAGATTGACACAGATAAAAGAGATTGAAGAAGCATGTTTTTTCCTTGCGGGAATAAGAACCCGCAAGGAAAAGGCATCAGCCGCTTGCGCGGCGGGGGAGCACCTAAGCTTAGCGTCCAAAAATGAAACAGTCCCAGTGCTAAGTGCTGAACCCCCGTCATGGCTCAAATTTTTCTTGTTTTTTGTGACAGGGTTTCAGGAGTAAGTCACTAAACAGATACTTCTCATGAAGATTTTTTACGTTTATCCGGCATTGTTGTAGTATTCCTGCATGCTATGGACCTGCAGTCCCCTGCCGGCACGTTCATATAGGGCCGATGCCATCGCCCTGGCCGCGGCCATGGTGGTGGTGTAAGGTATGCGGTACAGGACGGCGGCCTGCCTCAGGGAAGAAGAATCGTGCTTGGTTTTTTTCCCGGAAGAGGTATTGATTAATAGATCGATTTCTTTGTTTTTGATGTGGTCGATTATATTCGGCCGACCTTCGTAGACCTTGTTTACCACCTGAGCCGGAATGCCGTTTTCCTGTAAAAAGGCGGCGGTTCCCCGGGTGGCTTTTATGCTGAACCCCATTTCATGAAATATCCGGGCGGGCTCCAGGCAATCCGACTTGTCCTTTTCGGTGACCGAAATGCAGATGCAGCCCTTTTCTGGAAGCATCTGACCGGCTCCCATCTGACCCTTCATAAAAGCCAGTCCCATTCCGTAGTCTATTCCCATGACCTCCCCGGTGGACTTCATCTCGGGTCCCAAAAGAACATCCACACCGGGATACCTTCCAAATGGCAGCACTGCTTCCTTTACTGAAAAATACCCCTGCTTGCGCATGGACCATGGGTCCAGGTCCTTGAGCTTCCCGCCCATCATTACCCTGGTGGCAAGTTTGGCCAGGGGCACGCTGGTGGCCTTGCTGACAAAAGGCACAGTTCGGGAAGCCCGGGGATTCACCTCCAGGAGATAAACCCTGCCGTCCTTGATGGCGAACTGGATGTTTATCAGTCCCACGACAAACAGTTCCCGGGCCAGACTCAAGGTCTGGGCCTCAATATCACGGATAATGTCCTGTTCTATGGTGTGGGGGGGGATGACACAGGCCGAATCCCCCGAATGCACTCCAGCTTCTTCGATATGTTCCATGATTCCGGCCACGTATGTGTCATTGCCGTCGCTGAGGGCATCCACGTCAACCTCAATGGCCCCCTCAAGGAATTTGTCCAGTAAAATAGGGTGTTCCGGCGCCACGACCACGTGATTTTTAAAATAAGTTATCAGATGTTCTTCATCATAGACTATTTCCATGGCCCGTCCGCCCAAAACGTATGATGGCCGGACCACTACCGGGTAGCCTATGTCCGCGGCAATGATTCGGGCTTCCTCTATGGACCTGGCGGTGCCGTTGGCAGGCTGCAGGAGTCCCAGCTTATTGATGAGGGCCTGAAAACGTTCGCGATCCTCGGCCCGGTCTATACTGTCCGGGGAAGTGCCGATAATGGGTACCCCCGCCTGCAGCAGTGGAACCGCCAGGTTTAAAGGGGTTTGTCCGCCGAACTGGACTATGACTCCTTCAGGTTTTTCAAATTCGATTATGTTCATGACGTCTTCAAAGGTCAAAGGCTCAAAATACAAAAAATCCGAAGTGTCATAGTCAGTGCTCACTGTTTCCGGGTTGGAATTGACCATGATGGAGCAAAGTCCCATTTCTCTGAGGGCATAAGCCGCATGCACACAGCAGTAATCGAATTCTATGCCCTGGCCTATGCGGTTGGGACCTCCGCCCAGAATCATGATCTTGCGAGCCTGTCTGGGAAACACCTCACGACTTTTTTCGTATGTGGAATAAAAATAAGGGGTATAGGCCTCAAATTCCCCGGCACAGGTATCCACCAGGTAGTAGGTGGGCTCAATGCCCAGTTCGCGGCGCAGGTTGCGCACGAAAGCCTCATCCTTTTTCCAGATCCGGGCCAGGTGCCTGTCTCCAAAGCCCAGGGTCTTGGCCTCAGTCAATACCGGCCTGAGATAAGGGTTTTCCGGAGAAAGGCTGTGCTCCAGGCTGAAGGTGCGCAGCTCCTTTTCCATCTGCACCAGATCCTGGATCTGCCGCAGAAACCAGGGGTCTATGCTGGTAAGTGCGTAGAGTTCCTGGATTTCCATCCCGGCCATAAAAGCCTCGTGCAGGGTAAATATGCGCAAGGAGTGGGGAAAACGCAGCCTGGACCTTATGTCTTCAAGGTCGGGTTTGCCGGGTGAGAGCACAGTGGTCAGGCCGATGTGGCCTGTTTCCAGGGAGCGCAGGCCCTTTTGCAGGGCCTCCTTGCAGGTACGCCCGATGGCCATGGTTTCCCCGACGCTCTTCATGGATGTTCCCAGCAGATCCTGGCTGCCGGGGAATTTTTCAAAGGTGAACCTGGGAATCTTGACCACGCAGTAATCTATAGTGGGTTCGAAAGAGGCCATGGTCTCACGGGTGATGTCGTTGGGGATTTCATCCAGAGTATAGCCCACAGCCAGTTTGGCGGCGATCTTGGCAATGGGAAAACCAGTGGCCTTGGAAGCCAGGGCCGAAGACCTGGACACCCTGGGATTCATTTCGATGACCACCATTTCTCCATTCTCCGGATTCACTGCAAACTGGACATTGGAACCACCTGTCTCTACTCCTATTTCGCGCATTATATCCAGAGATGCATTGCGCATGGCCTGGTATTCCCTGTCGGTCAGGGTCTGTGATGGGGCCACGGTAATGGAATCCCCGGTATGAACTCCCATGGGATCCAGGTTTTCTATGGAGCAGATGATGACGCAGTTGTCGTTTTTGTCCCGCATGACCTCCAGTTCAAACTCTTTCCAGCCCAGTACCGACTCCTCCAGCATGATCTCATTGGTCATGCTGCAGGACAGGCCGTACGCAGCTTTTTCCTCCAAATCTTCCAGGTTATAGGCAATCCCTCCCCCGGTGCCTCCCAGGGTATAGGCCGGACGAATGATAATGGGGAAGGCGATGCTTTTGGTCCACTGTCTGGCCTCGTCCATATTGCGGGCGATGCCGCTTTTTGGTACCTTTAGGCCGATGTTTTCCATGGCCTTGCGAAATAGTTCCCTGCTCTCGGCCTTCTGGATGACAGGCAGTGAGGCCCCAATAAGTTCTACCCCGTGTTTTTCCAGGACCCCGTTTTCAGACAGGGCTACTGCAGTATTAAGCCCGGTCTGTCCCCCAAGTGTAGGCAAAAGGGCGTCAGGTTTTTCCCGGGCTATGATACGGGCCACTGTATCGGGCTCGATGGGCTCGATATAGGTCTGATCAGCCAGGTCCGGGTCGGTCATGATGGTGGCCGGATTGGAGTTTACCAAAACCACCTGATAGCCTTCTTCTTTGAGGGCCTTGAGGGCCTGGGTACCGGAATAGTCGAACTCGCAGGCCTGTCCAATTATTATGGGGCCTGAACCTATCAGCATGATTTTTTTGATATCGGTTCTTTTGGGCATTTGTATTATTCATGGATGTTATAGGTTGAGGGCCTGAAATGTGCTTAGCCTGGCTCAAGTGCTGCCACAATGGAAAGCGCTGAGCAGTTAACCCTACAGTGAAACTTATTTGTTGACCTCCGGGGACTGGCTCTTTTGCCGCCGAATTTTTGAAGCATTTGCAAATTAGCAACCGGCAAAAGAGCCAGTCCCCGTGCGACATGCAAAGCGCTAACCAGATACTTCTGACAGAAGACTGACGAATTGTAAAAATTAGTGCGGGTGACTGTCCTCGGTGGCCGAGGCTGAAATTTATTCAGAGTGTCGCTGTAGTGTTATGGCAGTCCGGTCATTTATAGGTTATTGGTTTTATTCTTAAAATAAGCTTCGAGCCTTTTTTGGTGATGAAACCTTTTTC
>PWSL01000059.1 GCA_003563255.1 Desulfonatronospira sp.
AACGCTTTCAGCGTTGTTTCACGGGGCAGGCCCCCAGTTGAATCCTTTCAGGGCAGCTGTCGCTGCATTCAATCACGCCACAGGCGTGACAGGACCCGCAAGGAAAAGGCATCAGCCGCTTGCGCGGCGGGGAGAGCACCTTAGCTTAGTGTCCAAAAATGAAACAGTCCCGGTGCCAAGTGCTGAACCCCCGTCATGGCTCAAATTTTTCTTGTTTTTTGTGACAGGGTTTCAGGAGTAAGTCACTAAGAAAATACCTGGATTCCGGCTTTCGCCGGAATAACGTATAAAAACAGGTCGTTGCATTGTGATGTCATACCGGCGGAAGCCGGTATCCAGGAATACTGCCAGGATTTATTGAGAAGTTACTCAATAAAGGATTAGAAGAGTTCAGGCGCCCCAGACAGTTATGCTTCTGCTTTGATGGGTTTCTTGGCGTCTGAAGATTTTCTTGCCCCAGGATACCTTTCTGTCCCGGTTGAATATAATCAGATGGGCTTCATCTGCTTTTACCCGGTCAGCATAGTCCGCGGTCTGCTCCAGGCCGGTCTGGATGGTCTTTTCCAGGTCTCCCCGCAGGATCTTGAGCTCAATGACCACCCGCTGCAAAGGTCCGTACATGTTTTTTTGCGGATCTAAGGGCCATTCAACGATCAGGTCAGTTCGCTTGCGGCCCAGGCCATATTCACGCAGAAGCCGGCCTCCGCTGTTAAGTATCCTCTGCAGAAAGGCCTGCAAGAGAAGCTGTGGAGCAGCTTCTCTGTAATCAAACCCTTCTTCCCAGATCTCGCTGTGCTCCCGGAAAAACTGCTGAAAAGCCTCAAGAAGCCTGAATATGTCAAGGCTGTGGTCGTCTTTCACATACCAGGCTGTCTCCTGGTTGCTGATCATGGTCTGCACAGACCAGGTAAGTTCCCTGGGAATAACCTCTCTGTAAATGCGGTTGGATATACGCAGACTGGGACGAAGCTGGATAAGCCCCAGGTCTTCCACATACTGCAGATCATCATCAGGGACCTGCTTCAGGGTTTCCTCTCCGGCCAGCAGGGCGGAAATCACCCCGTGTACCCTGGGTTCGCGTAGTTTGTCTCCCAGCTGATCCAGATGGGTGGCCCGGGATATGATCAGCTGTTCCCGGGCCTGCAGATAATCAGTCAGGGTGATCTTTCTGGTCCGGTCTCTCAAGGCCCGCATTTCCCAGGTCACTTCATGGCCCAGGGCGTTGACCAGCCAGGGCTGGCCTCTGGTATCCTCCCACAGTTCAGGAAAAATATCCTCTTTAAACTCCTGGCCCGTCTCTTGTGTGTGCTGCAGCCACAGAGCCCGGACCTCTTCCAGGCTGAAATTGCCCATGCGCAGGGATTTAGCCTTGATATTAAAGGCACTGCCGCCAGTGATGATTTCCCCGCCTTCCTGATGGATGCGATAATCGCGAACATCCCTGACTCCGCACAGGATGATGCTCCGGGGGAAGGCCTCCGGGCGCTGGGCATAGCCGGAACGGATCTGGCGCAGCAGGGAGATGAGAGTATCTCCCACCAGGGCGTCCACTTCATCCAGGAAAAGGATGACAGGCCTGGAGGAAATCATGGCCCATTGTCTGAGCACAGAGGCGAGCAGATACTGGGGAGAAAATTCTTTTTTATTTTTTCTATACCAGGCTTTGAGGTCAGCACAGCCGGTGTATAGCTCCACTGAGTCTGACAGAGCGTCACAGACCGCTGGTATACCTTGGGTCTCATCACCTCTGGCTGCCTGAGCCCCTTCAATGTTGGCATAGGCGCAGCTATACCGGCCCTGGGCATTAATGACCTTCATCATGGCTAAAAGGGTGCTGGTCTTACCGGTCTGTCTGGGTGCATGCAGGACAAAATAGCGCTTATGGTCCATGAGATGCTGAATTTCTTCCCAGTCCACGCGGTGCAAGGGATCAATATGATAATGATCGTCAGGGATAGTGGGGCCTGCAGTATTGAAAAAACGCTCCATGATAAGAGTCTCCTCAGAGATCTACTGTCCTGTGCCAGGCGTCTGTCGTGTACCCGGTGCCTCCTGGCAGGCCATTTCGCAACAGCCTGGAGGTTCGGCCTATATGCAGGTCTCCGGTGAACAGTATGTTTATGGTTTCTTTGTCACCACTCATTAAAATGCCCTTGCCTCAGGTACAGGTAACCATTCAGGGGGTGCCACAATCACGCCTCTGGCGTGACTGGGGACAGTCCCAGCGATACCTTTCCTGCACAAATACAATATTTACAGGGGCAGATTTTTTGAATCTGCATAGATATTCTCAGCGGGGGACAGTCCCCAGGCCTGTTGCCAGTAGCCACCATCGAGGACCCCCTGAATGGTTACAGGTACGGATGAAAAAAGCTGTGGAAGTATACGAAAAAATAGTTGCAACTTCAATTTTGAAAATGCCTGGCTGAAAAAAGCTGGCAGCAACCTTTCCCCGCGGCTGAAAGCCATGTGTCTTAACACAGACTGGAGAAGGAAGTCTTAAGCCGCGGCTGTTGTTTCTCTATCCAGCAGTATAAAAACCAACAGGTTGGCAAAAAAGCCCACCACGATTCCGTGAATTTCCCAGGGTCCGTTCAGGACATAATTCCAGATGAGCAAGGCCGCAATCCCCGCTCCAGCTCCACCTAAGAACTTTGTGCTGCTGACCCTTCTCTGCATTATGGCCATAACCAGGGGGACCAGGATTATGGGGGCCCAGAAATTGTATGCATATATCAAAATGTCCAGCACGCTTTCGATGGATAAGGCAAAAACCACAGCCATCACCCCCACAAGAAGTGTTACGCAGCGGGCCATTTTGACCTCGGATTCCCGGCTCATGGCTGTTCTGCGCAAGGGTTTCACCATGTCGTTGCTGAAGCAGATGGCAGCGGCATTGAGAAAAGAGTCCGCTGAAGACATTATAATGGCAATAACAGCAGCAATTACAATACCCTGCAGCAAAGGCGGCAGTGCCTGCTGCACCACGTAAGGCATGGCCAGATTGGGGTTGAGTTCGGGATTCAGCACCAAGGCCACCATTCCTATCAGCCCGGTGACAGCAAAAAAAGGGATGGAAAAAAGTCCGCTGTAAAGGGTGCCTCTGACAACCTGGCTTGCATTGCGGCCGATGAGCAGTCTTTGAAGGTATGGCGGAACAAGGGTCTCTCCGACTACAAAAGCCAGAAAAAGTGAAAAAAGGGCGATAACTGCTGCAGGTTCAAGGGAAATGCTTAAATGTCCCTGCGGTACAGTGCTGATAATGTGCTCCACTCCTCCTGCACTTTGAATTCCCATGAAAAGAGTCATTGGCAGGGCCACTGCCAGGATTATGAACTGTACAATATCAGTCCAGACCACAGCCTTCATGCCTCCTGCAGTGGCGTAAGCGATGACAATACTACACCCCAGGAGTATCCCCCAAAAACGTTCAAACCCGAGAAAAACATTGGTAATGTATCCGATGGCACCGATTTGCGCGCCCAGGATTCCGGCACAAAGAATGAAGCCGAACAGACCTGAAAATACTTTGGCGGTCTTGCCGTAATGAACCTCCATTATATCGCCCACTGAGATGGCGTCCCGGTATCTGTCCATCCTGGGGGCTATATATCCTGCCACAAGGATTTCCTTGAGGCTGAATCCCCACAGGGCAACTATATTGACAATGCCGAACAGAAAAACCTTTTCAGCATTGCCCATGGAAAAACCGCCTCCAATAAAGGAGGCGGACAGGGTAGCAAAAATTACCATCGAGCCGTAGGCTTTGCCTGCCACAGCGAACTGGGAAAGATTTTTGATGCCCCGGCCGGCCAGTATGCCGATAATGAGTACGCCGGCCAGGTAAACCAGAATAATAAAGTTGGTCATGAAAAAGTCCCTT
>PWSL01000460.1 GCA_003563255.1 Desulfonatronospira sp.
CGCCCCGGTTGAATGCCCTTCGGGCTTGCTCTTCGAGCAATTCAACTGGGCAGGCAAAGTACGCAAAGTTAAAGACGCGAAGCAGGTGTATTGTCCAAAACCGGGACACGGTTTTGGACAAGGCTGCCTTTTCATTTGCCGTACACCCGGCAAATGAAAAAAATCTTCCTGTCTTCCTTTGCGACCTTTGCGTCTTGAGCTCGCCCGGTTGAATAGACCTTCGGTCTCCGGCAAAGCCGTATTCAACTGGGTAAATCTTCGAACGGGCGGTTAAGGTTTCTTTATATCTTGGGTTGAGGGTGTAGTCCTCTTTAAAAGAGCTGGTTCAGTCCTGATCGCTTTGCTTTCTTTCATAGCTTTTCAGCAGGACTTCTTCCAATGGTCTTTTGGGGACGTGGTGTACTTTTTTGTTGTCTCGCCAGTATTTAATATCATCTCCTGGCCTGATGATTTCCAGCACGACCATTTCCTTGGGCTTGCCCAGGGCCAGGACCAGCAGGATTTCAAATGCTTCAGGTACTTCCAGAACCCGGGCCAGGACATCTTTTTTAATTGACCCCACCATGCATCCCCCCAGGCCGGACTCGGTTGCCGCCAGCATAATAGTCTGAGCGGCGATACCCATATCCCAGGCAGCGGTTTGGGAATGCTTTTTTTCTCCCAGCATGACGATATAGGCTGAAGGCCTTTCACCCTTTTGAGGTCCATCCCAATCTTTGAGATAAGCCGCCCATGAAAGGGTCTCGAAAATGGACTGGTTGATTTCAGGGTCGTTGCTGATGATGTAGCGCAGAGGCTGCAGGTTGGCGGCCGAGGGGGTCAGCCTGCTCAGGTCAACCAGAGACGTCAGTGTCTCGATGCTGACCCTGAAGTTTTCGTAGAAACGGCGATAACTCCTGGAGCGGGCGACCATCTCGTAAATGTTCATGGGGCTTCTCCTGATTTTTCCCGGTGCTTGCGGGCCATATCCTGGAGTACTTTCTGGTACTCCTGTTTAAGGTTGTGCATATAGTCAGCGTCGATCCGGCCTTTCCAGGTGGTAACCTCCTGATATCTGGAGGGAATCTTTATGTCCTCAGGCCTGAATCCGGTTTTGAACTTCAGGGCCCAGCGGTGATATTTAATTTTTTCAACGCATTCATCAAGCTCACTTTCATTATATTCATATCCCAGAGAGTTCAAGGCCCTGAGGATATTATTTTTGGGGTAGGCCTTGCGGGCGAAAAGGCAGCCGACCATGGAGCACATCAAAATCCTGTAGTCCTCCTGATCCTGCATGTACTTTATGGACTTGTCCAGGTTCCTGGAATCCTTTTCCTGGTCCAGTCCATAGGCCCCGGTGTCAAGATGGGAATGCCTGAATCCCAAGGCCTGGCTGACAAAGTAGTTTTCCCCGGTGGCATAGCCAGCCATTTCCTGACCCAGAACACAGGCGAAATCCTCGCCTCCGAATTTTTCAGCTGCCTTCATGGTACCCAGGGCCAAAGTTCTGTAAAACTCATTGGGTTGCTGTGTCAGGTGCGCCAGGCCTTCACGGTAGGACTGTACATCGCCGAACTGCAGGTCGGCCAGGGTAAGATCCCTGGTAATGATTTTCTTTTGCAGGGCTTCTGTGGCCCAGGCCAGGGCTACTCCAGCACTGATGGCATCCAGGCCCGTTTTTTCCACGTCTTCAAGAAGGGTCAGAACCCCTGGACCGGTCTTGACTCCCAGCATGGTGCCCACCCCGAAAATGGGCTCGTAGTCGTATGAAACCTGGCGGTAAATGTATTCGTGCTCTTCAGCGAAACGTTCCCGCAAAAGCCCTATATGGATGCAGCCCACCGGGCACCCGGCACAGGCCACCTGCCTTAAAAGCAGGTCCTTACCGAATTTTTCACCGGAAATGCCTTCTACGTCGGGATCATAGGTGCTTTGCAGGTTACGCCAGGGCAGGGCCTGGAGTTCATTAAGGGGGATGATATTTTCCGGAGTGCCCAGGTCGTGGTATTTGCGCATTGCTCCGCTTTGTACTATTGTGGAATAGATATCGTTATAAACTTGAGTGTATTCCTTTCTGATATCCGCATCCAGATCCAGGTGGCTGTCCCCGGACAGGATGATACCTTTAAGGTTTTTGGCCCCCATGGCTGCCCCGCCGCCCATGCGTCCAAAATGACGATAGGTGTCCACATTGATGCAGGCGAAGCGGACCAGGTTTTCCCCGGCGGGTCCGATGCGCAGAATGCTTCTATGGCCGGGGTTGGCGGGTTTGAGATTGCGCAATTTTTTGCCGGTCTTGAAAATATCCATGCCTTGCAGGAAGTGAACATCCTGGATGCGCACCTCTCTGGAGCCCAAACCTATGCAAACCGGTTTTTTTGCCCGCCCCCGGATGACCAGGGCGTCATAGCCGGCGAACTTGAGGGAAAGGGCGGAGCGTCCTCCGGCGTGGGATTCTGAATACTGGTTGTTATAGGGCGACATAAATCCCAGCACTGTTTTGCTCATCAACGGAAAGTAGCCTGTCAGGGGACCGATGGCCAGAATCAGGGGCTGATCAGGATGAAAGGCGTCCTCATCCGGCAGCCCGAAATGACTGAAGAGTCCTGCTGCCAGACCGCTGCCTCCCAGCCACTCCCTGCGGCTGTCGAAATATTCCAGGGAGGATTTGCCGGTGCCGATATCCACTACAATAACCTTGAAATTATTATTCATTACTGATTCTCCTTGGATGTATCCACCATTTCCAGGCATTCGTGGGGGCAAAAGGAGACGCAGCGTCCGCAGTGTATGCAAAGTACCGGTGTTTCCCGGACCGGATCAAAGTAAATGGCATCCACGGGACAGGCTGTAGAGCACTCTGCGCAGTTTATGCACCTTTTTTCTTTGAAAAAAACTCCGCCACCCGGCCTTTGGCGCAGGGCCCCGGTGGGACAGGCTGCGGCACAGGCTGCCGGCTGGCAGGCCAGGCAGACCCTGGCCTCAAAACCGGTACTGATGCCGCCAGAGGTGCGTATCTGGATCCCAGCCCTTTTCCAGGACAGGGATTTGTAAACATTCCTGGCGCATGCCAGGGAACAGGAGTAGCACCCTATGCACCTTTCCATATTGGGGGTTCTAAGTACCTTCACTGGTGTCCTCCGGTTCGAGGCGGCAAATTAATATTTACCTCCGTCGAAAGTTTTATTAATGTACAGCTCGTTTTTTAATTCTAACGCGGGCTGTGCCCGCAACCCAGTAAAGAAAAGAGTTTTTTGACAGGATTAACAGGATTAAGAGATTGATTAAGAGAAAAACATTTTTGTCCTGGCCGGAAGCCAGGCCAAAAGGTAATCACTCGCCTTTGGCGATGGCTAATACAATCTGCGGCTTCCGGCCGTTGATTGCTTATCCTGTAAATCTATGCCTGCTACGCCCTTTGCGTGGTTCGTTTGTTTATTGTGACTGGATATGAGGTGTCAGTCACTAAAGCAGATTTTTATAAAACAGCTTCGCTGTTGTGTAAAGCAGTACAGCCGGGCAGCACGGTTTGCCGGACAGGCCTTTATGCGGGCTGCGCGGGCCGGGCTTGTGCGTCTGTAGTACTCTCAGGGTTATAAAATGACTCATTTCCAGGGACAAGCGGGTCCTGGTGGAGCCAGTACCCGTGCCACATGCAAAGCGCTAAAAAAGATACATCCCAGCATTATATTCAAGGAGCGAAAAAAGATGAAGTTTAGCAAAAGAGTCTCAAGTATTCAACCCTCGGCTACTCTGGCCATAAACGCCAAAGCCCAGGAGCTGCGTGCCCAGGGTGAAAATGTATTCAGCCTGGCTGTGGGAGAGCCGGACTTTCCCACCCCGCAGCATATAGTCAATGCTGCAAAAGACGCCCTGGATCAGGGTTTCACCAGGTATACCGCAGTGCCGGGCATGCCCGAGCTTAGAAAGGCCGTGGCAGGATATTTTTCAAGGACCTACGGGGTGGAATGCTCCCAGAATGAGGTAATCGTTTCCAATGGAGGCAAACAATGTCTTTACAACCTGCTCCAGGTCCTTGTGGATTCCGGGGATGAGGTTTTGATCCCGGGTCCATACTGGGTCAGCTACCCGGACATGGTGCAGCTGGCGGAGGGAATTCCTGTCATCGTGCCAACAGAGCCTGAGGATGATTTCCTGGTGACTACCAGAGAACTGGAACAGTATGCAACTTCCAGGACAAAGGTGCTCATCCTGAACACCCCTTCCAACCCCACGGGCTGTCATTACAGACTGGAGAAGTTAGAGGAGCTTGCCCGGTGGGCGGTTTCCAGAAATATTTTCGTTATCTGCGACGAGGTCTATGACCAGTTGGTTTATCCCCCTGCTGAACCAGCATCTCTTTGCAGCTTCTGGACCCGGCATCCGGATATGGTCGCCATAGTCAACGGACTGTCCAAGACCTTTTCCATGACCGGGTGGCGGATAGGATACGTCCTGGCCCAGCAGGACCTGGTAAAGGCCATGAGCAAGGTACAGGGACAATCCACTTCCAATGTCTGCTCCTTTGCCCAGAAAGGGGCCCTGGCCGGGCTGGAGGATTCATTCGCGATGGTGGGGGAAATGCGGGCAAGTTTCGCCCGGCGCAGGGATCTGGCTCTGGACATAATCGGTACATGGAAGGGGGCTGTATGTCCCCGCCCCCAGGGAGCATTTTATGTCTTTCCCAGGGTGGATGCATTTTACAACGACAGGGTGGACAGTTCCACGGAGTTGTGCAAAGTTATCCTTGAAGAGGAAAAGATCGCCCTGGTGCCTGGACAGGCCTTCGGAGACGACAGGTGTGTGCGCATTTCATATGCAGTCAGCGACGAGGTGCTCAAGGACTGCCTGAGCAGGATCGGTGCACTTCTGGCCAGGCTGGGTTGAATTGTTGTTTATTGACACCTTGAGAGTTCACCCTACAGCTAAACTTCTAAGGCGGGCCATGCAGATTGACCACGCCAGGTGCGTGGCAGGAGTTCCAGTTTGTTCAGGTTGTTAATACGTTCTGACCCGGTCAAACCTTTCCCTTTTGTCAAGTTTCTCTCCTGGAGTTCGCTGATTATTATACTGGCTTCCAGTCTGGCATTATCGATATTTATCGCCAACCATGCCAGAGAAACAATTATCAGCAAAAATCACGAGTTTGCCCTGCTCCTGGCGGAAAACCTGAATCACCAGATCTACCAGAGATTCACCCTGCCCACGGTACTCGGTTTCGGCCGGATAGAGCTTCGACAGGAGGCCCAGTACGAGCGTCTGGATCAAGTGGTCAGGTCCACCATTCACAGCTTCCATGTTCTTGACGTCAGGATTTATGACCACCAGGGAGTTGTTTCCTATTCTTTGAAAAAGGATCAGGTGGGCGAGACGGAACTGTCCGATTCAATGGTGGTTGCCGCCTTTGAACATGGTCTGCACAGTTTCAAGCTGAAAAAAAACATAACCTCATGGCAGGCCATGTTCAGATTTTCACTGGAGCCGGATTCCATTGTCCTTAGAACTGTATATCCCCTGCGTGCGGAAAGAACTCCTGGAGTCAAAGACGAGCTTATTATGGGCATCCTGGAATTCAACCAGGACATCACTTCCGACTATGAGACAGTGATCCACTTTCAGTGGATGATCATCATCGGTTCTTTCACTTTTTCCCTGGTGCTGTTTTTTCTACTGTATATGATTATACTGCGCACTGACAAAGTGCTGGACCAGAGAATACGGGAAAAAGAAAGGCTGGAAAAGGAGCTGCATTTAAATGAGAAACTGGCCAGCATGGGCAGGATGGTGGCCAGCATAGCCCACGAGATCCGCAATCCCCTGGGCATCATTCGAAGCAGCAGTGAAATCCTTTACAACCGGGCCAGAAAGCAGGGCTCTTCAGATGCCAGGCTGCTGGAGGCCATTTTCGACGAATCCAAGAGGCTCAGCCAGACCGTTAATGATTTTCTGGATTATGCCCGCCCGAAACAGCCCAGGCTGGAACAGGTGGACCTGGTGCGAATCTGGGAGGAGGTGCTGTCTTTTCTGGGCTCAGAACTGGAAAAACACAGCATCTCTCTGGAGAAGGATTTTCCGGAGCAAATGCATGTCATGGGGGATAGGGACCTGCTTTATAGAGCATTTTATAACATATTTACCAATTCCCTGCAGGCCTGCTCCCGGGGAGGCAGGATATGGGTGGTGATAAAATGGGACAATGCCCCGGTGGTGGTGGTTTCAGACAGTGGTCCCGGATTTGAGCCCTCCATGATTGACAGATACCTGGAGCCTTTTTACACCACAAAGGATACCGGAACCGGCCTGGGGCTGGCCATTGTTTCCGGAATACTTCAAAACCACGAGGCAGACCTCTATCTGAGTAATCAACCCCAAGGCGGAGCCAGAATTGAAGTGAGGTTCAACGCCGAACCAAGCAGTAACCAGAGAGGTTGAAAGCGATACAGCCATGAACAGCCATGTACTTGTTATAGATGACGAGAAAAACTACCTGCTCATCCTGGAGACGTTGCTGGAAGAAGAAGGATATTCCGTAACCGCCCTGTATGATCCACAGATGGCCCTGGATTACCTGGACGAGTCAGAAGTGGACGTGGTCATCACGGACATGAAAATGCCCGGGGTCAGCGGCCAGGATATCCTGGAGCATATCCAGAAACACCACTCCCAGATACCGGTACTGATCATGACCGCTTACGGAAGCATCGACGGTGCGGTTGAGGCTATGCGCTGCGGTGCTTTCGATTATATTACCAAGCCTTTTTCCAACGACGAGCTTATGCTCTCGGTACGCAAGGCGGCCCTTTTGTCAAAGTCGGAGCAGGAAAAGAGGCTTTTGACCCAGACTCTGGCTGAGCAGTACGGCCCGCACAAGCTGGTGGGCAGCAGCAGGGGCATCAGGGAGGTGCTGCAGCTTGTGTCCAAGGTGGCCCGCAGCAGGTCCACCGTCCTGGTCACCGGGGAGTCAGGCACCGGCAAGGAGCTCATAGCCAAGGCCATACATTACTCCTCTCCCCGCCGGGAGGGTCCCTTTATCTCTATCAACTGCATGTCTTTAAGCCCCGGGGTCCTGGAAAGTGAGCTCTTCGGGCACGAAAAGGGTTCTTTTACCGGTGCCACGGCCATGAAAAAGGGACGTTTCGAGCTTGCAGACGGGGGCACTCTTTTCCTGGACGAAGTGGGGGAGCTTTCCCAGGAGCTGCAGGTAAAGCTTCTGCGGGTCCTGCAGGAAAAGGCCTTTGAGCGTGTGGGCGGTTCCAGGACCATTCATGTCGATATCAGGCTGGTGACCGCCACCAACAAGGATCTGAAGCAGGCAGTTGAGCAGGGACATTTTCGGGAGGACCTGTATTACCGCCTGAATGTTGTGGGCATCCACCTGCCGCCCCTGCGGGAGAGGCGTGAGGATATCCCATTGCTTGTTGCGCATTTCATGCATAAAATATCTGCTGAAAATGAACAGGAGAACAGGAAATTCGCCCCTGAAGCCCTGGAATACCTGACAGCATACGAGTGGCCCGGCAATGTACGCCAGCTGGAAAACGTGGTGGAGCGCTGCATGATACTTGCCTCCAAGGATGAGATCGGGGTGGAGGACCTCCCAAGCGAGATCAAGGATGAAGAGGCCCAGTTCAAGAGTGCTGTAGATCTTCTGCCGGTAGAACTGGAACTGTCCGGAACTCTGGAAAAGATTGAGGCTGCACTTATTAGAAGGGCCCTTGTCAAAAGCAATTTTGTCCAGGTCAAGGCTGCGGAGCTGTTAAATATTTCCAAGAGCCTGCTGCAGTACAAGCTGAAGAAATATAATATCCAGCCCAAATGATATTATTACAGGGTTGCAGCAGATTTCTGAGTTCTTTGTGATGACTGGACAGTCAATAGGCGCTTTGCACAAATTTCAAACAGACATGTTGGTCGTTAAAATCGGTTTCTGGAACGAAGAACCAGGAACGAAGAACCAGGAACTTTGAACTCTCAAGGTGATGATAAGATGTGTTTAAATGCAAGGCATTGATAGATTATTGCAGCAGATGGGTCAGGCGGACCTGCAGGGGCTTACCCTGGTCGCCGTGAATGAGATACCCGCCAGAACAGCAGTATACGAGGACATAAGCGGCCTGCCTCCACCTTTGGTACAGGCCCTGGAATCTGCAGGCATCCGGAGCTTTTATTCCCACCAGGCCCGGGCTGTGAACCTGATCCGCCAGGGACAAAGCGTAGTCACCGCCACCCCTACCGCCAGTGGAAAGTCCCTGATTTACAACATACCGGTCCTGGAATCCATAATAAACGACCCTGCTTCCAGGGCCCTTTATCTGTTCCCCCTCAAAGCCCTGACCCGGGACCAGCTTCAGAATCTGGAAGTTTTGGGCAAAGCCTTGGGCCCGGATGTGTTGATGGATTGTGCCGTGTACGACGGCGACACAGATCCCCAGGCCAGGGCCGGAATCAAAAGAAGACCTCCCCATATTCTCCTGACCAACCCCGACATGCTGCACCGTTCATTTCTACCTTATCACCGGGGGTGGCAGGGCTTTTTTTCAGGGCTGAAATATATCGTTGTGGACGAGGTTCATACCTATCGCGGGGTCATGGGCTCCAACATGGCCTGGGTATTCAGGAGGCTCAAACGTATCTGCGCCTGGTACGGCCGGAAACCGGTATTTGTCTTCAGCTCAGCCACCATCGCCAATCCAGGGGCCCTGTGCAGGGCGCTTACCGGGCAGGAGCCGCAGGTCATCCTGGAAGGGGGCGCCCCGGCGGGTAAAAAGCACTTCCTGCTGCTGGACTCCGAGATGCAGGGAGCGGCCCAGAGTGCCATCAGAATCCTGCAGAAGGCCCTGGAGCTTGGTCTGCGCACCATTGTCTACACCCAGTCCAGGAAGATGACCGAGCTCATTGCCATGTGGGCCTCCCAAAGGGCCGGGAGGCTGAAGAAGTACATCAGCGCCTACCGGGCCGGTTTTCTACCGGAGCAGCGCCGGGAGATCGAGAACAAGCTGGCCTCGGGAGAACTGCTGGCCGTGGTTTCCACCAGCGCTCTAGAGCTCGGCATAGACATCGGGCACCTGGACGTGTGTTTGCTGGTGGGTTATCCCGGGTCGGTAATGGCTACCATGCAGCGCGGGGGCAGGGTGGGCAGAAGCGGCAGGGACAGCGCCATCATATTAATCGGCCACGAGGACGCCCTGGATCAGTACCTGCTTCGAAACCCCGAGGAGTTTTTCAGCCTGGAACCTGAAAGCGCAGTCATAAACCCCGAAAATCCAAGCATTATGCGCAAACATCTGGTTTGTGCCGCAGCGGAAAAGCCTCTGGGCCTCCATGAAGATATCCTGGACACAGAAGCAGAAAAGTGTATTAAATTGCTGGAAAAAGATGGAGAACTTATCTCATCCCGGGACCAGGGTTTTTATTATACCCGCAGCAGATATCCCCACAAGGATGTGAACCTGCGTGGCACCGGGCAGACCTACAGTATTTTCGAGAATAACACAGGAGAGTTTCTGGGTGAAGTAGACGGAGTCAGGGCCTTCAAGGAGACCCATCCCGGGGCTGTATACCTGCATATGGGGGATACTTACGTAGTCCAGGACCTGGATACCGAGACCTTTGCGGTGTACGTTTCCAGAGCAAAGGTGGATTATTATACCAGGCCATTAATCGATAAATACACCGAAATCGTGGAAGTTCAGGCCACCAGGGAGACCTCAGCCGGTGAGCTCAGCCTGGGGCGGCTTAAGGTTACCGAGCAGGTCAGTGCCTACGAAAAAAGGCTGGTGCGGGGACAGGCCCGCATCGGGCTCATTCCCCTGGATTTGCCCCCGCTGGTCTTTGAGACCCAGGGGATATGGTTTACTCTGGAAGACCGGGTGCGTCAGGAGATTGAGAACAAAAGGCTGCATTTCATGGGCGGTCTGCATGCCCTGGAGCACGGCCTCATCGGCTGCATGCCCCTGATTATCTTAACGGACCGCAATGACCTGGGAGGCATTGCTGTTCCCATGCACCAGGAGCTGCAAAGGGGAGCGGTTTTTATTTATGACGGTACACCTGGAGGTATCGGGCTTTGCAGACAGGCTTTTGAACTGGCGGACAAGCTCATAGCCAGGGCCGGCAGGGTGCTCTCATCGTGTCCATGCGAAAACGGCTGCCCTGGATGCATTTATTCCCCCAAGTGCGGTTCCGGCAACAGACCTCTGGAAAAGGACGCAGCCATGCATCTGCTGCATGCCCTGGGAGGTGAAAAGACTGGGGAAATAAAAGAACCTGCTGCTCCTGCCGTGGTCGGGAGCCTGGATCATAAAACCGGGCACGAAGTCAACAGGCATAAGAGCAGCCCAAAGGGTTTTTCCTATGCCGTGATGGATGTTGAGACCAGGCATTCGGCCCAGGAGGTCGGAGGATGGAGCAACTGCCACCGCATGGGGGTGAGTTTTGCAGTGGTTTATGATTCCAGGACCCTGGAATTTAATACCTTTGACCAGGAGCAGAGTTCTGATCTTGGGGCTTTTCTGGAGGATTTTTCTCTGGTAGTAGGGTTTAATATTTTGAAGTTTGACTACCGGGTGCTTCAGGGGGTTTCGGATTATGATTTCTTTTCTCTGCCCAGCCTGGATATTCTCCAGGAGGTTCAATCCAGGCTGGGGCATCGTCTGTCCCTGGACCACCTGGCCAGGCATACACTGGGTATAAACAAGACCGCCAGTGGCATGCTGGCCCTGAAGTGGTGGAAGGAAGGCAGCATGGACAGGATTATCGACTATTGCCGTCAGGATGTGGCTATTACCCGGGACCTGTATCTTTTCGGCCGGGAAAACGGATATCTATTGTTTCAGAACAAGGCCTGCAAAATGGTCAGAATTCCTGTCAGGTGGCAGGGAGCCTGATTTTTTTGGGCTTAATACCGACGGGGCGAGCTTATGGGCAAAAAAACCGTTGTTTCAGTGGTGCTGGCATTTCTGCTCCTGGGCGGGGGAACACTTGTGTGGCATTTTCAGTTTCGCGATCCCCCGGTGGAACCTGATGAACCTGGAATAGAGATGTACCCGGTGCAAGTGCCTGAAGACCCGGCGGACATCACCCGCCTGGATCCTCTGGAAGACTTTTTAATTGACCCGGAGGAGGAACCTTTAGAGGATGCCGAGGATTCTGAAAGGCTCCCGGAAGATCAGGTGATTACGGACAGGTTTGTACAGGACCTGGCAAACCTGATATTCAGGCACTATCATCCGGGATCTGTTCCCGGGGGTCAGGGCGTATTCACCCTGAGTTTCAAGGAGTTGAACATGCATTATGCCACTGAGCTTACCGGACTGCAGCACCAGTCTCAGGAAGTGCTGCAGGCCAGGGAGGAAATCCTGGGGCACCTGCTGCAGCCCCGGGTAATCGACCTGGTCGTGGACCGTTATGGCCCGGAACTCTTTGAAAGACTGGTGTACCTGGGCCAAAATGAGCCCAGGGAGGTGGCCACCCCCCAAGGGATGCAGGAAAGGCTTTTAAGCTCTGGTGAAATTGTGGAAATGCTGGAGATAACAGCCAGTCGTCTGGAGTATCTGGCCTACGTGTTTTCCATGACGGCACAGGAGCCAGGGGTGCTGGGCCTGGTGCAGGACTACCTGGATGCGGTGGAGGATCTTAATTCCGTCTATTTTGAATACTGGCAGGTGGAAGAATCTGATGATGACAGGAGAAGCGAACTTGCTTCCAGGATCAAGCAGCTGATAATGCTCAGGGAAAATATCAGGAGCAGGATCGTGGACCTGGTTTCAAAGCCGGCAATAGCAGAAGCGGGGCACGATGTGGTTTATGAAGCCCAGTGGATCTACAGGCGGGTGGAGAAGGGAGGCTTTTCCAGGGATTCCATCCAGGCCATGGCCCGGGGAGCAGAGGATCTGGCCGGAATGGCAAGGGACAAGGCGGACGGGCTGGTTCAGGAGTGACTGTCAGGTTCCGCTGTCTGGATTTAATTTCATGAAATCCATAAGGGGGCGGACCAGGTCCTTGAGGGGACGTCCGAAGTAGAAGAACATGTCCTCTTCATGAGCCCCGGTTTTTTTCTGAAATCCCTGCCGAAAGGAATCGTCAAAAGCCAGGAGACTGTTTATTTCCTCCCGGAGTGTCCCGGGGGTGTTTATTTCCTGTTGCAGCATGCTCGATAGTTCTGTAACAGGGCATTGCTCCTCGTGCATGCGGATGAGCTCATCCATGGCCGATCCCCGGGGAAATATATCCGCCCTGGTCAGGCGGTTTTCCTGGTAATAGTTCATCAGGGGGGCAGTGTTCCAGCATTCCAGAATGCTGCACTCCATGGGCCTGGAACCGTAAATGCTGCAATGGCCGGACCGGAGGTCCAGAAACAGACATCCCCGGTGACCGGTATCAGCTGACTTAATTTTGATCATTTCCCCGGCCAGAAGCACAGGAGTGCCCATTACGTTATCCATGGCCGGTTCTCCCCTGCGGTATAGAATCAGGGTGCTTCGCCCCAGGTTTTTCTGGGTGATGAGGGGAAGGTCTTCCTGGTGCAGGGCCGGGCTGTTTCTGCGGCAGCATTCTGCGCATCTGATGCATCTGGTCCGGTTTTTTTCCCGATAATTGCCGTATTCCATGGCTCTGACCATTATCCGTTATATGCCCGGGTTGTCAATGAAGGCGAGCCCCCTGCACCCTGTCTGCATTCTGGGATTGTAACCATTCAGGGGGTGCCGGAACCGGCCGGGGGACAGTCCCCGCGACAACATTTTTGTGGTTACTGAAATCATTAATTCGCAAAACTGATTGCTTTTGATCTGGTTAGTTCTTGCGGGGACAGTCCCCCGGCCTTGTGCCTGTAATCAATACCGAGGACCCCCTGAATGGTTACGAAAATCCAGATATACAATAACAGATAACCACAAGTTTTGGGTTTTTACTTATATTCATGTTGGAGGATGAGCAAATGACCAGGAAAATTATCTTTTTCCTGCTGGTGTTTTTTTTCTGGGCCATGCCGGTTTATGCCCTGGATATCCAGGTTCCCTCAGAAGTCGGACGGGGCGAACCGTTCTGGGTGGAGATCAGTTCTGATGAGAAGCTGACGGGAATAATGGTCGGCTGGATGGACAGGGAGTTTGCAGTGCCTGTGGATCAGCCCGGGGCGCAAAGGATCCTTCTTGGGGCAGGGCTTGCCAGAAAGGGGGCATACGAACTGGACCTGGTTCTGTACCGGGATGAAAAAAGCCGGAACAAGACGTTTACAATAACGGTAAAGGACAAGGAATACCCTGAACAGCATCTGAGCCTGCCCGAGGAAATGGTTACCCCTCCTCAGGAAGTGCATGACCGCATCGCCCGGGACAGAAAGCAGATAAGATCCGCACTGGGTTCCCTTACAATGGACAGGTACTGGGACGGTGACTTCAGGGAGCCTGTCCCGGGAGAGGTGAGTTCTCCTTTCGGTGTTCAGAGGTTTTTAAACGGGCAGCCCAGGTCTGCACACCAGGGAGTGGATTTCAGGGGACCGGAAGGTACACCGGTGAAGTCGATAGCCAGGGGACGCGTAGTTTTGACCGGGGATTTTTATTTCGGAGGCAAGACTGTCATACTGGATCATGGCCAGGGAATACATTCTCTTTACATGCACCTGAGCAGAATAGATGTTCAAGAAGGCAACTTTCTGACCAGTGGGGAAAAGCTGGGGGAGGTGGGCATGACCGGCAGGGCCACCGGGCCCCATCTGCATCTCGGAGTTTATGTGCTGGGGGATGCAGTGGATCCCATGTATCTGCTGCAGCGTTGATGCTTCACCTTTCATGCTAGGATTCCAGGATCAAACGGTCCATGATGAGCCCGTAAAACCCTCCGGTATCGGGTGCTTCGTAGCGCCATCCCAGGTGCATGAGGCATGAAACGCATACAGCGATCTGCCATGCATAGCCGGGGAACCAGGAAAACTCCTCGGTACTCGGGCCTGTACCCAGACAGTTTACAGCCCAGGAAAAGCAGCCTATCTCAAAAAACAGTCCGTGGGGGTTTACAAACACGTGCCTGTGGCTGCCGTTGACATTGATGCCTGCATCCTGACTGGTTATCCTGCTCATGCATCCGTAGCACAGCAGGTTGGGACTGCGCTGAGATTCAAGGGTGTCTTCAGATGAATCAGCACCCGGACTGAGAGTTTTTCCTGGTTCTTCCTTCAGCAGTAGCTGCATATAAGCTTCTCCATAGTTTATACCAGCTATAAATGCTTGTCCTTTTTATGTCAATACCGGCCAGGGGGACAGTCCCCGCGAACACTATTCCTGCACAAATATAAAAAGTACAGACGCGAATTTTTGTGAAGCTGCATAATCATTACTTAGCGGGGGACAG
>PWSL01000262.1 GCA_003563255.1 Desulfonatronospira sp.
TGCGCGGCGGGGAGAGCACCTGAGCTTAGTGTCCAAAAATGAAACAGTCCCAGTGCCAAGTGCTAAACCCCCGTCATGGCTCAAATTTTTCTTGTTTTTTGTGACAGGGTTTCAGGAGTAAGTCACTAAAGATTCTGCACTTCCCCGGGACGGTCCGGGGCGACTCCCAACAGGCATATTTTATGCCTGTCGGCCAGGTCCACCGCCTGTTGCCGGTCGAAGAACAGACTTGTTTCGGCCTCATAAGCCAGGCAGGTCGCCCCGGCCTGTATCATGGTCTTCACGGTCTGGCTGCCAAGAGCCGGCAGGTCGATACGATGGTCCTGCCCGGGCTTGAATATCTTAACTACCGTCAGGTTAGAGCCTGAGAGCTCCCCTGCCCGCAAAATGGTCCGGTCAGTGCCCTCTATGGCCTCCACCGCAACCACCGCCCTTTCCTTGACCACTATGCACTGTCCGATGTCCATGCTGCCTACCTGCTTTATAATGGGCCAGGCAAAGAGGATATCCTGTTTTTCCGCCGGGGATGGGGCCCGCCTGGTGAGAAGGCCTGCCGGAGAGACAAGCTCCGGTACGAAGTCTATGGCGGAAACCACCTGAAATCCTTCCTGGTGCAGTTCATCAGCTACAGCGCTCAACAGGGCATTGTCGTTGCGGCTGCGCAGGTTCACCAGGAGTTTTACGGCTCTGAAATCCGGCCTCAGGTCAAAGGCCCGGGGTTTGTTGATGGGGCCTGCAAATACAACCCGGGAAGCACCGGCCTGATGTAAAAACCGGATAAGCCTGCCCAGCTGTCCCAGCTTAAGCCAGGTCAACCGGTCGGTATAGGCCTCGATTTCAGGCAGGGTGTCGCGCTCAAATGCTGCTGCGGCTATCCGGTAGCCCTGTCTGCGGGCGCTCTGTGCAACCTGCAGGGGAAAGCTGCCCCCCCCGGCTATCAGCCCCAGCATGTCAGCCTGATTCATCTTGCTCCGGTGTACGCTGCAGGGATACCACCCCCCTTTTGCTTGATTTTATAAAGGCCAGCAGATTTTCAGTCAGTTTGAACCCTTTGAAGTCCTGCCCGGCTTTTTCCAGGGCCTGGACATGTGTGAGGTCTGATTTCCAGATGATATTGAAGGCCTTTTTCAGGGCAGAGATCTCTTCCCTGGAAAAACCGGCCCGACGCAAGCCGATGAGATTGGGGCCTAACAGCCTGGCTCTTTCACCAACTGCCAGCATGTATGGAGGGACATCCTGGGCTATGCCGCTCTTGCCTCCGATGAAGGCATATTCGCCGATGCGGGCGAACTGGTGCACAGCACACAACCCGCCTATCACCGCCTGTCGGCCCAGGTGAACATGGCCTCCCAGGGTGGCCCCATTGGCCATAATAACCCCGTCTTCCAGCATGCAGTCGTGGGCTACGTGAGTATAGGCCATGAGAAAGCACCCGGATCCGATGCTGGTGACTCCCCTGCCATCGGGGGTGCCCCGGTTCAGGGTGGTGTATTCCCGGATCTTGTTGTTGTCCCCCAGGCGCAGCCAGGTTTCCTCGCCCTGGTACTTGATGTCCTGAGGGGCTTCGCCCAGGCAGGCATAGGAATAGACATAATTGTTCTGTCCCAGACTGGTGAAACTTTTGATCTGGGCGAAGGCGTCAACCCTGGTACCCTGTCCCAGACTGGTACTTGCCTCGATGATAACATAAGGTCCGATGACTACCCCGGAACCTATGTCTGCTTCAGGATGCACTATGGCTGTGGGATGGATTAACGGTTTCACTAGCGATCTTCCCGGTCTACGATGGTTGCTGAAAAAGTGCCTTCGGCCACTACTTTGTCATCCACTGCAGCCTGTCCGTGCATCCGCCACAGGCTCATGCGGTGCCGGTCGTAAGTGATGTTCAGATACATGGAGTCGCCGGGAAAAACAGATTTTCGAAAGCGGACCTTGTCCACCCCGGTGAATAGAAAAATCTTGTCCTGCATCTGGTCCGGCACACTGGCAAGCACCAGCAGTCCCCCGGCCTGAGCCAGGGATTCCAGGATAAGAACCCCGGGCATTACCGGATAAGCCGGAAAGTGCCCCTGGAAAAACGGCTCGTTTATACTGACATTCTTTACAGCCTGCAGGCTGTTGAAGGGTTCCATCTGCAGCACCCTGTCCACCAGAAGAAAAGGATAGCGATGCGGTAAAAAATTCAGAATGTCCTGAATGGACATTTGAGTTCCTGATGACTGACTCACTGATCTTCTCCTTGCCCCGGTTTTTTCATTGCCTGGATTTCTTTTTCCAGCTGCCTGATCCTTTTGTTCATCTGGGAAAGTTTGGGCAGCAAAATTGCGTTGCGTAAAAATGTGGTATGTTCCATGGCGGGGATTCCACCGGCGTCGGTATCGGCAGGCAGGGATCTGCCTACTCCGGACTTGGCGGCCACCCGGCAGTTGTCTTCAATTGTCAGGTGACCGGCAACCCCCACCTGTCCTCCCAGGATTACATTGCTTCCCAGGCGTACGCTTCCGGATATGCCCACCTGAGATATAAGTATGCAGTTTTGACCCGTAGTGACGTTGTGGGCAATCTGGACCATGTTGTCGATTTTGGTACCCCTGCCTATTCTTGTCTCGCCGAGGGAGGCTCTGTCAATTGTGGTACAGGCGCCGATTTCCACGTCCTCTTCCACCACCACCCGGCCCACCTGAGGAATTTTGAAGTGCTTTTCCCCATCATGGACAAAGCCGAAACCGTCGCTGCCGATGACCGCCCCCGGGTGGATAATCACCCTGTCTTTGATGAGGCTGTCAGACATAATGCTGACCTGGGGATATATCAGGCATTCCCGGCCCAGGGTGACATTTTCTCCAATATATGTATGGGGGAAAATACGGCACCCGGCTCCTATGCGCGTGCCTGCTCCAATAAACACCATGGGGTGGATGACGGCTGTAGGGTCAATGTCTGCAGCTGGATGGATGCAGGCCTGGTCCGGGCGGCTTGCCTGTTCTCCCTGCGGGCGATAAAAGATATGGACTGCTCTGGCAAAGTCCAGGTATGGATTGTTGCTTTTCAGGGCCCTGCGGACCCGGTCCGCGTGTTCAGGTCTTATTACCACCGCACCTGCCGAGGTGTGTTTAAGTTGGGGATGGTATTTCGAATCCGAAATAAAGGAAAGCTCCCCCGGGCCGGCATTCTCCAGGGCGTTGACTCCTTTTATGTCCAAATCGTCACCGGTATGCTCCAGTCCCAGGCGGGCTGCAAGCTCGGACAGCATCATTATGATCTCTCCCTGACGCGGGCTTTGCCCGCAACCCAGTTATCGGTTCCTTGATATTACGTAGAAAGTCACTAATTTCTGGCTTCCCAGGCCTGGTTCACCTTCTGTATAAGTTCATCAGTAATGTTCAGGGCGTCACGGGCGTAGATTATTCCGCTTCCATGAGCATCCAGGATCATATCAAAGCCGTTTTCCTTGGCATACTCGTCAACGACATCGAAAATCACTTCGATGATGGGGTCTGAAACTTCCTGTTCCTTCTGCTGCATGCTCATCTGGTAGGACTGGTACTTCTGCTGAAACTGCTGCATTTTCTGTCGCAATTCAGCCTCCATGTCCTGCTGGGCCTCCTGGCTCAGGACCATGCTCTGCTTTTGAAGTTCTCTGCGCAAGCTTTCCACCTCGGCCCTTTTCCTGTCCAGGTCTGCCCGCATCTCTTCAAAACGAAGAGTCAGCTGTCCCAGGGCCTGCTTGCCGGGCTCGGATGATTCAAGTATACGCTGCACTTCTAGAATGCCGATTTTCTTTTCAGCCAGGGCCATACCTGGAATAAGCAGAAAGATGATTAATAAAAAAGCTGTTTTTTTCATATAATTACACTCCTTGATCTTGATTTAAAGTGTCTGTTCAGCGCATTTAAGGTGAGCAGGTTACAGGCACTCCGGAACCCACTTGAGCATCGTTTTGTGCTTAAAACGACTCATTATTTTGGACAAGTGGGTCCCGGAAGTGCCGGTCCCCGTGCCACATACAAAGCGCTGAACAGATACGATTTAAAATTCATGTCCCATGGAAAACTCCAACTGGCTGCGACTGCTGTCTTTCAGATCGTCCAGGGCATATCCGTATTCCACCCGGATGGGCCCCATGGGCGAGTACCAGCGAATGCCCGCCCCGATACTCTTGTACAGGTCGAAATCCACACCCTCTCCGATGTCCCAGACATTGCCGGCATCGAAAAAGACCAGGCCCATGAGCCCTATCTCCTGGTTCAGGGGGTGCAGCAGTTCGAAGTTGGTAAAAAAATGCTTGTCGCCGCCCTTGACTTCGCCGTCATCAAACCTGGGGGCCAGTTTGCGCGCAGCATAACCACGCACGCTGTTGATTCCACCCAGGCGGAAAAGTTCAAAATTGGGGATATCCTTGTCAGTATTGCGCATAACATAACCAGCCTGTCCTCTCCAGTGAAAAATACTCCTGTCCAGGATGGGACGATAATATGATGAACTGCCTATGTACTTAATGAAATTGTCGTCCCCCTGCAGCAGTCCTCCTGCATACTCCACGGACAGAAGGTTCCTGGTTCCCCTGGAAGGGTTGATGCGACGGTCGCGGCTGTCGCGGATGGCCGCGACATAAGCTCCACTGGACCAGTTTTCCCCTTCCAGGGCCTTGATGTCGCGGTGAGCATCATCATCCACGTCGGTTATCCTGTAGTTTTCCAGGCGGTAATTCCAGTGCAGCCTGGTGTACTCCCCCAGGGTATAGGCGAATTTGGCCCTTCCCCCGCGTGTTTCGCGGTCATACGTGAAGTATTCTTCTTCAATCCAGTACAGGTCTCCTCCCAGACCCAGCTTGCTGTCCCGGAAACGGGGGTTCCAGAAATCCAGGTCAAAGCGGGTGGTACGGGCCCCGAAACTACCGCTGAAACTGAGCCGGTAGCCTTTGCCGAACAGGTTGCGCTGCTGGATCATGCCGGTGAAGAAAACCCTGTCATAAGAAGAATAGCCTGCACCAGCCGACAGCATGCCGGTGGGTTTTTCCTCCACCCGGGCCACCAGGTCCAGGGTGTTCTCGTCTTCAGTAGGCACCGGCTGGATATCCACCTGTTCAAAATAATCCAGGCGGTGCAGCCTTTCAGTTGATCTTCTAATGTCGCTGCCTCGGAAAAGATCTCCGTCTGTCAGCCGCATTTCCCTGCGGATGACATTGTCCCTGGTCCGGGTATTACCCTCTATAAGTACCCGTCCGATGTATATCCTGTCTCCTTTGTTCAGGTTATAGACTACATTGACCTTTCTTTCGTCTTCGTCCACCTGCATGTCGACGTTTGCCTCGGCAAAGGCATAGCCGTAATCGGTGTAGAAGTCGACCAGGTTCTGGGTGTCCTGCTGCATGGAGGCCCGGCTGAAATATTCACCTTTCTGGCCGAGTTCATGCAGGACGGTCAGTTTTTCCAGTTCATCCTCGCTTACAAGGAGGTCCCCGCGGAAAGAGACTTCCCCCATCCTGTAACGGGGCCCTTCGTTAATATGAAAAGTCAGGTAGATACCGTCTTCTTCATAGTTCACCTCGGGGTGTCCCACCCGGACGTCGATATATCCATGATCAGCATAATACGCTTCCAGAGCGGCCACGTCCCTGTCCAGGAGTTCTTCGCGCAGGATTCCCCTGCCTGTAAGCCAGGAGAAAATTCCGCGTTTTTTGGTCTCCATTTCCCGTCTCAGGGTGCGCTCGCTGAACTCCTGGGCTCCCTGAATCTCGACTCCCTGGATGTAAAGGCGCCGGCCTTCGTTGATACTAATATTGAGATTGGCCTGGCGCTCGTCGACCTCGCTTATGCTGTAGTCCACAGTGGCGTTATAATACCCCTTCCCCCGGTAAAGCTCCCTGATTCTGGCCAGGTCTTCGCTGATTATCCGTGGGTTGACCACGGACCCCGTCCTGGTGGTCAGCACTTCCCTGACATCTCTTTCCCTGATGTTGTCGGTACCTGATATGTTGATGTTTTGAATGAGGGGCTTTTCATCTACTACTATAGTAATTTCCTTGCCCCGGGGGGTGTCATCCACGTGAAACTGCACGTCATCGAAAAAACCCAGATCAAATATGTTGCGCAGCTCCTGGTTGAGTTTTTCCTGGTCGTACATATCCCCTTCCTGGACCTGCAGACGCAGCAGTACTACGTCCGGGTCCAGAATATCCATGCCTTCGATGTCAATAGAGGCGATGCGCTCCTCTCGCAGCATTTCCTGAAAGACTTTTTCAGCCAGTTCTTCCACAGCAGGCAGGATATTTATCACCCCTTCCCGGACTATGTAAAAAGGGACGGTCTCCCTTTCGCCGTAGCCGTCCACCAGCCTTGCATCCAGGCTGATATACTCTTCTATGGCATTGAAGGTGCCGTAAAGGGCAAAGCGGCCATCCCCAAGAAGCGCCAGCCTTCTGGCCTGCTCCACGTCCAGATAGCTTATTTCTTCCCGGGTGATAAGGGTCTGGCCCAGGTCAGGCTCCACCACCTCCAGGTTCTTGTCCCTCAAAGAGGTGCTGAGCATGGAGGGCAGCCCGGTACGCAGGTACCCAAGCTCATCCGGCGCATTGATTTCAAAAGGCAGTACCAGGATCGGGTGCTGCCTGGCCTTGGCCGAAGATACTGCCAAGAATATGAGCAGCAGAGCGCCAAGAAAGGCCAGAGCCGTCCGCAACAATAAATTTTTATTTAAGCTCATACATGCCACCTGATTTAAGTTCATAATTGATACTCATGCGCGATGCCAGTTCCAGGTTGTGGGTGACGACCACCAGAGTCATGCCCAGTTCATTGTTGAGATACAGCAACAAGTCCCCTACTTCGCGTCCCTTGGTCTCGTCCAGATTACCGGTGGGTTCGTCAGCCAGCAGTACCCCGGGCCTGGGCAGAATAGCCCTGGCAACGGCCGCACGCTGGCTTTCACCTCCTGACAAAGTGGTTACGTTCTGACGGGCCTTGTGCTCCAGGCCCACCTGTGCCAGGGCCTCCCGGGCGGCTTCATGGGCCTTTTTCCTGTTTTCTCCACTTATGATGGCAGGCATGGCCACGTTTTCCAGAGTGTTGAATTCGGGAAGCAGGTGATGAAACTGAAAAATGAAGCCTATTTCGGTCCTTCTAAGTCCGGCTTTCTGGACCGGTGAAAATGTTGAAAGATCCCGGCCGCAAAAGGATATCCTGCCGCTGGTGGGATCATCCAGGGTACCCAGAAGATGCAGAAGTGTACTCTTGCCGCATCCCGAGGCACCCTGGACCGCCACGGCCTGTCCCTTTTCAATGCGCAGGTCCACCCTGTCCAGGACTGTAACGGTTTCCGGGCCGGAAATGAAAGACTTGCTCAGTTTATCCAGTTTGTAAAGGGGTTCATTCATGCCTTAGAGCCTCGGAGGGGTTGAGCCCCGACGCTTTGCGGGCCGGGTATATGGTGGCCAGAAAGCACAGGACCAGGGCGGCCACAGCTATTATAATCAAGTCTGAAGTGTGCAGGAGCACCGGCAGGTACTCCATGAAATACACATCCGCCGGCAGGCGGATAAACTTGTAGTTTTCAATAATATAGCAGCCTCCCAGGCCCACTGCAAAGCCCAGAGCGGTGCCCAGACCCCCGATCATAAGTCCCAGCAGGGTGAATATGTTGCGGATCATCTGTCTGGTGGTGCCCATGGACATGAGTATGGCTATATCCCGGGTCTTTTCCATGACCAGCATGACCAGGGCGGTGATGATGCTGAAGGACCCCACCAGGACAATCATGGCCAGGATAACGCCCATGGCGATTTTTTCCAGTTCCAGTGCAGCAAAGAGGTTTTCGTTCATCTCCTTCCAGTTGCGCACGTAGTAGGGGTACCCCCCCAGCTCATCGGACACTCTTTGGGAAAGTTCCCGGGCCCGGTCAGCGTCGTGGATCCTCAGTTCCATGCCGGAAACCACGTCGCGTGTAAACCCCATAAGTTCCTGGGCGTCATGGATTGTAGTGTAGGCAAAAGTGGTATCATACTCATACATGCCTGTTCTGAAGACTCCCCGGACATCAAAGGTGGTTATGCTGGGCGTGAAGCCGGCTGAAGTGGCTTCCCCGGACGGAGCCATGATGTTCACTGTGTCGCCTGTGCCGGCCCGGAGGATGGCGGCCAGCTCCTGCCCGATAATCAGGCCGGGAAAGTCTTTTTCAAGCTTCAGATCCAAAACTCTCCCCTGGACCATTTCCTGGTCCAGCCCCAGAACTCTTTCGGCGCCCTGGGGATCAATCCCCCTGAGCACCACCCCCTTGACCCCCGAGGGAGTGCTGAGCATGACTTCAGAATAGATGAAAGGGGTGGCGCCCCTGACGCCGGCGATTTCTTCCAGGTCATCGGCCATATCCCGGTAATCGGCGATGGTGCCGGTGTGGCTGCCGACAATAATATGAGCGTTCAGCCCCAGGATCTTGTCACGCAGGTTCTCGCTGAAACCGTTCATTACCCCCAGGACAATGATAAGAGCTGCAACACCCAGGGCCACTCCCAGTACGGACAAAAGGGAAATGACCGATATAAATGCCTGCTCCCTCTTGGCTCTTAAATAGCGCAAAGCCACAAAAAATTCGAAACGCATCAGGACGTACCAGCCTCTGGGCGTAGAAGCGGGAAGAGGATAACTTCCCGGATTGATGAGGAATCCGTGAAAAGCATGACCAGGCGGTCAATACCTATGCCTTCACCTCCAGCGGGAGGCATGCCGTATTCCAGAGCCCGGATGTAGTCCTCGTCCATAAAATGAGCCTCCACGTCCCCGGCCTCCTTTTCCTGGACCTGCTCCTGGAACCGGTTTTTCTGATCCTGGGGGTCGTTCAGCTCGGAGAAGGCGTTGGCTATTTCCCGGCCGGCGATAAAAAGTTCAAAACGGTCGGTAATGCCCGGGTCCTGGTCGTTGCGCCTGGAAAGCGGGGAAATCTCTGTCGGGTAATGATATATAAAGTGAGGCTGCACAAGCCTGGGCTCCACCAGAAGGTCAAAAAGCTTGGCCTGCACCTTGGCCGTTTTTTCTCCGGGGACCACGTTTTCACCCAGGCGCTTGACCAGTGCTTTTGCCGTTTCCGGATCCTGGTAATCCCTGGGAGACAGCCCTCCGATTTCTTCCAGGGATTCGAAAAAGGGAATCCTGGTCCAGGGAGGAGTGAAATCAATGGTGTTTCCCTGGTAGCTTATCTGTGTGCCGCCGGTCATGCACCGGCACAGCCCGCTTATCATTTCTTCAGTGAAGTCCATGAGGTCCCAGTAATCCACGTATGCCCGGTAAAACTCCAGCATGGTGAACTCCGGGTTGTGCTGGGTGGAGATGCCTTCATTTCTGAAATTGCGGTTGATTTCGTAAACTTTTTCAAATCCGCCCACCAGCAGTCTTTTGAGGTATAGCTCAGGTGCCACCCTGAGGTAAAGCTTCATATCCAGGGCGTTGTGGTGGGTGTTAAAGGGCCTGGCGGTTGCGCCTCCGGGGATGGTCTGCATCATGGGGGTTTCCACCTCGATGAAGTCCCTGGCATCGAGAAACTCTCTGATGTACCTGATAATGCGGGTTCTGGTCAAAAAAATCTGTTTGGCAGAAGGGTTGACTATTAGATCCACGTACCTCTGGCGATAGCGGGTCTCCACATCCTTGAGGCCGTGATATTTCTCTGGCAGGGGGCGGATGGACTTGGTCAGAAGCTGGACCTTTTCCGCCTTGATGGTCAATTCCCCGGTCCTGGTGCGGAACAGTCCGCCCCGGACTCCGACAATATCTCCAACGTCTAGTTTTTTGAAGACCTTGAATTCATCTTCCCCAAGAACGTCCCTCTGAACAAAAATCTGGATCCTGTCGCTGTGGTCCTGAATGTGGGCGAATATAACCTTACCAAAGGAACGCAGGGCCATAATCCTGCCTGCTACCTCGTAATGGAGCGGGTCTGCTTCCAGGGCCGCGGTATCAAGGCTTCCCGCCTCCTGAAGGATCCGGCAGATGTCTGTATCCTTGCGGAAGCTGTTGGAAAATAGTTCGATCTGCTGTTCCTGCAGGTCCTTAATTTTCTGCCTGCGGTTTTTCAGGAGTTGGCTTTCGCTTTGATCAGGTGAACTGTCAGGAATCTGGCTGGTTTTTTTCATATTATTTTGTGTTATGGCTGGTCCTCCCGGGGCCGGAACCATTCAGGGGCTCCTCGGTGGTGGTCAATGGCACAAGGCCTGGGGACCGTCCTTAGCTATGTATTGTTTGTGCATCTGTATCACTACAGCGACACTTTATTTAAGCTGGAAATGGACAGGCTCTTTTGTCGCCGTATAGTCCAGCTGTTTTAAGGTTTGAGGTCGGCAAAAGTGCCTGTCACCAGAGGCCGAGGCGATTATTTTCACAAAGAGTCGCTGTAGTGTTAATTCTTTAAATTTATTTCAAAATCACCTGCCCGTCAAGAAACACCCATGCCTCGAGCCCTTAAAAATAATGACCGGTGTCATTTTTTAGACGGCTGAACCCATATGCAACTAGACAGTATGATTGCTGTCTCCAATTGATATGAGAACTGGTCATGCATGATAAACAGGGTGTAATTCATGCACTGTTCTTTTTCAATCATTTCAACGCAGCTGATCCACAAAAGCAGTGCTGAATCGATACAGGTGGCTATGCTGGCCTTCAGGTTGAAGGGAGGTAGAAACTGCTTGACAGATGTTTATGTTCTGTTAAGATTTACAAATCTTTTTAGCGCATCATAAGCGCTATTAGCAAAGCAGGGGACAGGCACTCCGGTGCCTGCTTGAGCAAAATTTTGTACATAAAATGACTCATTTTCTGGGACAAGCTGGTCCAGTAAGATTAACCTTCAGGGGGTCCTCGGAGGTGATTACCGGCCGGCTTCGGCATCACCCTGAATGTTTACCCGGAAGAGCCAGTTCCAGTGCCACATGCAAAGCGCTGAACAGATACGTTGAAAGTTACAATTAGCGACGCACGGCCACGATGCACGATGGATGATTAATCGGGTCCACCTTCAACCGCAGGGTATGATATGGAAAAAATTGTTATCAAGAACGTAGTCAAGATTTTTGGAGACCACCCGAAAAAAGCCCTGGATTTGTTACTCCAGGGAGAGCCCATTTCCGAAATTTTGAACAAGACCGGCAACGTGGTAGGGGTGGCTGATGTTTCCTTTACCGTGAATGAAGGCGAAATTGTTGTGGTCATGGGGCTTTCAGGAAGCGGCAAGTCGACCCTGGTGCGCTGCATAAATCGCCTTTTCGAGCCCACAGCCGGAGAGATCTATGTGGACGGCCAGGATGTCTGCCAGCTGGGCACCAAGGAATTGAGGGATTTTCGCAGGCAGAAGTTCGGCATGGTTTTTCAGAATTTTGCTCTTTTCCCACACCGGTCCGTGATCAATAACGTTGAGTTCGGCCTGGAAGTGCAGGGAGCAGACAAGGCGGAAATGAGACAGAAGGCTGAAACTGCTCTGGAAATGGTCGGGCTCAAGGGCTGGGGGGACAAGTATCCCAGCGAGCTTTCCGGAGGTATGCAGCAAAGAGTCGGTCTGGCCCGGGCCCTGGCCCTGGATCCGGATATTCTGCTTATGGACGAGGCCTTCAGCGCCCTGGATCCTCTGATCCGCCGGGATATGCAGGACGAGCTCATAAATCTGCAGCAGAGCATGCAGAAGACCATTGTTTTTATCAGCCACGATCTGGATGAAGCCCTGAAAATCGGGGATCGTCTGGTGATTCTCAAGGACGGTGCCGTGGTTCAGATTGGAACCCCGGAGGAGATCCTGACCAAACCGGCCACGGAATATGTACGCAAATTTGTGGAGGAGGTGGACATCACCAAGGTGCTGACCGCTGAATCCGTCATGAAAAAATGCCAGGATGTTGCCTATCTGGGATCCGATGGTCCCAATGCCGCCTTGCGCAAGATGAAAAAGAACGCCATAGCATCCCTTTTTGTAGTCAAAAAGGATCACTCTTTGGCAGGCATAGTGTTTGCCAACGAAGTCCGGGACCTTGTGGACAAGGGAGAGTCTGATCTTTCAATAGTTTTACACACTGATATCCAGAAGGTTTCTCCTGATACGCCCGCCTCAGAGCTTTTTCCAATAATGCAGGATATGTCCTATCCGGTAGCCGTGGTGAACGAAAACGACAGGCTGCTGGGCATCATTGTCAAAGGCCTGCTGTTTACTGCCATTGCCGAACGAGGAGGTGACACATGAGTTTTGAACTGCCCAGGATTCCTCTTGGCAAGGGCATAGAAGCTACCCTGGATTTTCTGGTAGAAAATCTGGCCTTTGCTACCAGGGCCTTTTCCACGGTGGCGGACCAGGGACTGCGCTTTATTGAGGCTACTCTTCTGGCGGTGCACCCGGTACTAATGATTGTCATTGTAACCGCTCTGGTTTTCGCCATGACCAGGAAGCGGGGCATCACGGTCTTTACTTTTCTGGGCCTGGGCCTTATCTGGAATATGGGCCTCTGGGTAGCCACAGTCAGTACCCTGAGCCTGGTGGTGGTAGCCACCCTTATCGCCATCACCATAGGCATTCCCCTGGGAATAATCGCCGGCCTGAGCGAATGGGTTTACAGGATAGTAAGGCCCATACTGGACTTTATGCAGACTCTGCCGGCCTTTGTGTACCTTATTCCGGCGATTCCTTTTTTTGGCCTGGGCAGGGTGGCGGCCATATTCGCCACGGTGGTCTTTTCCATGCCTCCGGCAATAAGGTTTACCAACCTCGGCATCAGGCAGGTCCCCAAGGAGCTGACCGAGTGCGCTGATGCCTTTGGTGCTGACCGCTGGCAGAAACTGATCAAGATCCAGCTGCCCCTGGCCAAGACCACTATCATGGGTGGAGTGAACCAGACTGTAATGCTGGCTCTGTCCATGGTGGTTATCGCGGCCATGATCGGGGCCGGAGGGCTTGGCAGTGAAGTCTGGCGGGCCATTCAGAGGCTGCAGTCAGGAGCCGGGTTTGAGGCGGGTATCGGCATCGTAATCCTGGCCATTATCCTGGATCGCCTGCTGCAGCAACTGGCATCCAAGAAGCGATGAGCCGTTCCAGTTCCAGCGGCTTATATTCATAATTTGTATCTGTTTAGCGCTTTGCATGTCGCATGGGGACTGGGCTCTTTCCGCACTTATTTTTTAACATGTCAATCATCCTTCAAACAATAAGTGCGGTGTTGCCTGTCCCCTGCTATCTTTAAATACGCTAAACAGATACCATAATTTCAACTGGTGAGGACTGTGACTACAGGCTGATTAAATGCAGCAACCAGTCCTTGTATCAATAAACAGAAACAGGAGGTAGATTATGATCAAGAAAAGTTTAGCAGTTATGACCATGCTGGCAATGTTGATTGTTTTTCTGGCGGGTTCCGCCGGAGCACAGGGCAGGCTGACTCTGGCCTACGTGGAATGGGACTGCGCAGTGGCCAGCACCAACGTGGCCCAGGCTGTGTTGCAGGAAGAACTGGGTTATAATGTAGAGACCCTGTCAGTAAGTGCGGCGGCCATGTGGCAGGGTATTGCTACAGGTGACGTGGATGGAATGGTCACTTCCTGGCTGCCCGTGACCCACGCCGAGTACAAGGAAGCCACTGAAGGCCAGGTGGTGGACCTGGGAGTTCTTACCGATGGAGCCAAGATCGGGCTGGTAGTGCCTGAATATGTGGATATCGACTGCATTACAGAACTCAACGACCATGCTGATAAGTTCAACAACAGGATTACCGGCATTGATCCCGGGGCAGGCATCATGTCCAGAACCGAAGAGGCTCTGGAAGAATACAACCTGACCAACATGGAACTGCAGGAGGGCAGTGGTGCAACCATGGCAGCTGCACTCAGGGAAGCAGTCCGTGACGGCGACTGGGTAGTGGTAACCGGATGGTCCCCCCACTGGAAGTTCGGCCGCTGGGACCTGAAGTACCTGGAAGATCCCGAAAAAGTCTATGGTGAAGCTGAATACATCGGCAAAGTCGTTCGCCAGGGACTTGAAGATGATGCCCCTGAAGCATACCAGTTCCTGGACAATTTTGCCTGGACTCAGGATCAGATGTCAGAAGTCATGGTAATGAATGAAGAAAACCCTGATGATCTCTACGGCAATGCCGTGACTTTTATCCAGGAAAATCCAGATCTGGTAGATGAGTGGCTGGGTAGATAAAAAAATCCTTGACGAGTCACTTTGCCTGAGTTATAGTAATATCTTTGCAGGGCGATATGAAACGCCCTGCAAAGATATTTATTTTTGTAAGCCAATATTTTGTTCTTTTGTTCCCCGGTAGCTCAATCGGCAGAGCGGGTGGCTGTTAA
>PWSL01000421.1 GCA_003563255.1 Desulfonatronospira sp.
ATTGCTCGCAGAGCAAGCCCGAAGGGCATTAAACTGGGAGCCAGGACAAAATGATTTTTTTCTTTATCCATCTCTTAATCTATGCCTGCCACGCGTCTTTGGCGTGGTTAATCCTGTCAAATAGCTCTTTTCTTTATTGGGTTGCGGGCAAAGTCCGCGTTAGTTATAGCTTAAGATAAACTGTTCAATTTGCGCGTCTGAAAATTTATCTAGAATTTCCTGTTCAAGCGGGCCTTCTACCTCAGACAGCCGGGCGGCCAGACCTTCAAAACCATCAACAGCTTCATCAAAATAAACCAGATAAAAAACTTCCGAACCTGACTCTTCTGTAAAACAGGCTCGAGAGTCTTCATCAGGAAAAGTTCTGGTTTGGTTTTTTTCCAGCTTGCCTTCAAAATATTTGGTAACCCGTCCTTGCGTATCCTGGTGCAAAAGGTAGGCATAGACGTCTCTGGTTGGAGTGAAGAGCAGTTGAAAACAGTCCTGACTTGACAGTACTGCTCCGGATTCTTTGGTTATAACGGTTTCAGGCTCATCTGAACGGGTTATTAGAGGGTGGGCCTGGTACACAAGCATTTCAAGGTCCATGTGCATTGGGTCCTGCTGGCGCATAATGAGCGGAACAGAGATCATGACCAGAATAACCGCCAGGGCAGGAACAAGGACCACTGGTTTGCCCAGCCAGCTTTTGAGTTTGTCGGTCCATGACCCTGCCGTGTGTCTTTGATCCCTGGTATATTTACCTTGTTGAATGTCTTTATTGCTTTCTGTATCGTCTATGTCTTCAATCCGCAAAACATTTCTTGCCAGGTCTGCCATATCCGCCTTGCTTTTCCGCTCTTCTGCATGGACAGTGTTCAGCTGGTCAATCCAGTAATCAAGAACTGCTTGAACCGCCTCTTCAATGCTGAGTCTGCCAAGCTTAAGTTCATTAAGCCTTTGAATCACTCTGCCGGACAAGTTCTCAGGACCTTGAATTTCCCTGATACTATCAAAAGTTTTTTCACACTGCTCAAGCAGTTTTAGTCGCTCTGTTTCCTTGATGTCAGGAGCAAAAAGGGCCGCTGACAGGCCCAGGGCAAACCTGTCCTGGACTGACAGTGTAGAGCTTTGCTGAAGAGACCGGCTGAGTCTGGCCGCCCCTTTTTGTTCGACCATTTCGGGCAGGATTTTGTCCAGGTTTATCTGTTCCACAAATCTCAAAAGACGCAGGGACCAGTGAGTTTCGATCATTTTTTCCAACTGCTTTAAAGCCAAGTGCTGCTCTCGGATATAGTCACGCAGCACCTTATCGTTTTGAATATCAGCAAGAAAGGCAGGCAGTTCGTTTTTAATATCCTGGGGCAGGTTTTCAGGATCACTGATATGTTCTGCAATAAGGGGAAGGGCATCAGGATCAACATGGCTGTATAGATCATACCAGGGAAAAAGATAATGGTTTTCAGGGTGGATATCTTGCAGGACCGTTCTCCGGTGCTCCTGGAATACCGTAAGCCTCAGGCTGGAAAATTCAGGGGAAAAGAAAAATTCAGAGACCTGCTCATATGCATCTGCTGCAATTTTAAGCAGTTCATCTGCGAGCTGTTGGTTATTGTGAGGAAGAAGCTTTTCAGTGGCTTCCATAAATTGGACCAGCTGGTCCAGCCTGTCAAAGGCTTCAATGACTTGATTCCAGGAGAGGTCATCATCAGTCAGTCTCAACAACTCCGGCTTATTGAGAAAGTCTAAAGCTTCCCGGGCTGCTTTTATTATCTTGTCCAGGTCATTGCGGAACTCACGGCCCAGGTCTTCATGAGCGAGTATGCTCTTTTCAAGGCCGTCTGGAAAATCACGTTCCCCGGTATGTTGACTAAGTGACAGACGCCCCCATTCCAGGAAAGATTTTGTTGTGCTGTGCAGCTCAGTTTCCATCATTGATTGATACTCATTTTTAGTGGCTTACTCCTGAAACCCTGTCACAAAAAACAATAACCACGCGAAGCGCGTGGCAGGCCTTAGACAGGATTAACCACGCCAAAGACGCGTGGCAGGCATAGATTGACAGGATAAGCAATCACTGGGCATGAACTCCACGGCAGTGCCCACAACATCACCGGCTTCCAGGCCAGCAAGGCAGCCCCGGAATATGTCGGGATCGGACATATTTATTTTTCCTCTGTAATCAAGTTCATAATCAACCGCACCAGCAAATCTTTATGCCCCGGCTCGCTGGCTGCGACAAGCAGGGCCAGCGCCACCAGAGCGCGATCGTCGAAGCTTTTTTCGCCTTCCAGGCCATTTTGCTGCAAATAAAGCACAAAAAGGAAAGAAGCGATCCGCTTGTTGCCGTCAATAAAGGGATGATCTTTGATCACAAAATATAGAATATGGGCAGCTTTACTCTCCACATCAGGATACAGTTCCTGGCCCCCAAAGGTTTGATCTATGCCCTCAATGATTCCCTCAAGACCATGACCACGTTCCTGTCCAAAGAAGTCAGTCGCTTCGCCTCTGGCCATTAATTCCTTTTTCAGGGCGGCAATAGCCTGCCGCACATCTTCTGTTTTCAGGCTGACCCTGACCCCATGTCGTGCTTCGGGAACAGACAGGCGCTCTTCATCATATTGAAGAAGAAGCTGCCAGGCGCGGGCATAGCGACCAACCACCTCCAGCACAGCCTGGCCCTCATCGCTGATGAGTTCGCGGTTACCCAGGGTATTGGCCACTAATGCCAGGGCCTGCTTCAGCTCGTCTATGCCCTTCTCAGCCAAACGCCGCTGATTGAGGGTGTAGCCCAGTACCAGGTGATTCTTCAAAACCTGCGTGGCCCAGATTCGGAACTGGGTGCCGCGTTTAGAATTTACCCGGTAGCCAACGGAAATGATGGCATCCAGGTTGAAATAATCAATCTGATATGTTTTACCATCAGAGGCAGTTGTTGCATTTTTTGCAACAACTGCCTCCCTGAATAGTTCGCCCTCATGAAAAATATTACGTAAGTGACGGGAAATTACTGACTTGTCTCGTCCGAAAAGTTCCGCCATCTGATTCAGAGTGAGCCAGACGGTTTCATCCTTGAGACAGACCTCAATGGCGCATTTTCCCTCTTCGGACTGGTACAGAATAACTTCACCAAGATCTGATTTCATTTCAACACCTTGCCAGTGACAACATTCCGCAACCAAAAACTTTTCCAGACCCCATGCCACATTTTTTTCAAGTCTTTCAGCTCTTCCGAGAATGAAACCACCAAAACACCCTGAAAAGAAACAGGCTGAATGTTGCCAACCCGCCTTTCTCGTGCTTTATAAAAGTTCAAGTAACCATTCAAGGGGTGCCAGCAATCGCCACCGGGAATAGACTTGAGGCGTACTCCCCAGCCGTGAGCGGCAGAGCCGACCGCCTGTCACGCCCCTGGCGTGATGAAACAAACGTAGTTTCAGCGTAGCTGGTTTCACTGGGATGTGCAACGAAGTTGCCCGTGCCAAAAAGATCTTCTTAGGCACGGGAAGCCATCAGGCTTCACACGGGTGCTACGCACACACGGTTTTAAAGAGTCCAGGCAGCCTGCCAGGCAAGACACCCTGCAGGACAGGCACCGCTCTTCAACCGTGAGCGGCAGAGCAGCCTGTGTGCAACGAAGTTGCCCGTGCCAAAAAGATCTTCTTAGGCACGGGAAGCCATCAGGCTTCACACAGGTGCTCCGCACACACGGTTTTAAAGAATATAGAGTCCTGCAAGGGGTTGCCTGCTTGGCAGTCATGACAGACATTACTCCCCAACCGTGAGCGGCAGAGCCGCCTGTGTGCAGCCCACGGCTGCCCGTGCCAAAAAAATCTTCTCCGGCACAGGAAGCATCCAGGCTTCACACAAGTGCTCCGCAC
>PWSL01000435.1 GCA_003563255.1 Desulfonatronospira sp.
GAGATCTTTGATGGCCATCTGGCGAATGGGTCCTTCATATCCTGAGAGCTGGATTTTGTGGTCCAGGATACGTGGAGTTCGGTAAGCCCGGGTAACGTTTTTCAGTTCAATCTTTCTCCAGGCTGAGAGGGACTCTTTGTTAATGGAATCCAGGATTTTTTTGGTGCGTCGTCTTAAGGTGATAAAGCAGATGCCCATCTGGTTCAATTCGTTCAGATTGGGATAGGTGGTCAGCTTGGAATCAAAAATGAGTTCCTGGGGATAGTGGCCGGTTCGTTCTTTCCAGAATTTTGCAAAAGACAGGATCTCGTCATTTTGATCGTTCTTTCTCACATCAGCGTTGGCATAGCAGAACACCCTGTTGTCGCCGTCCTGGGCCAGAAAGGCCAGAATGCCTTTTTGTCTCCGGCTGCGTTTGGATACATAGTGCTTTTCCATTATTGCGTCTTCGCCGTGAAAGGGGATGGTGTGAAAGTCCAGATCGAAGGAAGATCCTCTCGCAAGTCCCAGACTGCTTAAAGCATCAAACCAGGCGGACATTAGTTTTGGATAGACAGCTGGATCAATTCTGCAGCTGTATTCCGTAAGGAAGGTCCGTTTTGGGATTTTGTTTAGACCGGCAAAAAGAGCCAGGCCTTCATCCAGGACTTCACTCATGACATGGCTTGATCGGGCATTGCCAAATAGTTTCAGGGCCAGTAGAGATCGCATTGCATGGCCTGCTGGGATCTGTACTGATCCTGGGAGCTTTGCCTGGTTCATGATCTGGTCGAATGGCAGTTTGGCCAGATAGGGTATAAAGAGAAAAAGTCCGCCGAATTTGGTGCGAAAATTTCTTGCCGATAGATCCAGGTTTCTAACGTCAGCTGGTTCAACGGCTTCTGGGCCTGTATAGTGTGGTTTTTCCTCGTCTCGTCTTCTTGGCAGCTTGGCAAACCCCTCTTCTTTGAGGATGGTGGATATGGCAGGCGGGCTTATTTGTACCCCCGTTTCCTTGAGTTGCTCTTTGATATCGTAGATAGAGAGGTTTTTCTTTCTCAGGGCCACGATTTTGTCCCGGACTTTGTCTTTTTTCTTGGGGGCATGTGGTCCCTTTGATGGAGGACAGAAGAATTGCCGGTCAGGGTTTTGCCGGAATTGATGACACAAGACCCGGAAGCTACCCGGTGAATAACCGAATTTTCTGGCCGCTTCTTCAGAAGAGAGCTTGTCTACAAAGTATGCCCTGAGGGCTTCATACTGACGATGGGTGGAGTTTTTAGGTTCCAGAAAGAAGCGGCTTGTCTTTGTTAGCTCTTCATCTTTACCGTTGAACATGCTTCCACTATGTCGAAATCAAGACAGCTTGTCAACCTAAAAATAGACGCAAGTAAACTGTTGATTTTTATAGATTATCCATGGCTTAAAATAATGGTATATATAAACCTTCATTATAGCTCAGTGGCAATGTGTTTATAGGTTAAAATTGAAGATAACAAAGTTGAAGGGTTTGGCCAGCAAAAACAAAGAGTTAGAAGCAAGGATAGTTAGGAAGGTTAGGCTTGGCGGTAATCCAGGCTAGAAAGGCGTTGCCCGCCCGTCTGCCAGACAGGCAAACTTGTATGGTTCCGCCCCCCCTGAATGGTTACCCGCAACCAGCTTTTTTCACCGGAGACTGTCCGGCTTATATCCCTCCAGGACCTGTAACCCTTGAGCACTTCCGGCAGTGCCGCCAGAAAAAAAGGCTAACCTGCTAAAATCTTCGCCCGGCACATATTAAATTGCAAAAAGGGGGCTTGAATTTCTCATTTCAATGCATTACATTCCAGTGTGCCTTATAGTTGAAGGCTTATGTATCAAGGGCAAGACAACCTGTATGCCCCTGTGTCGATTTTTTTAACTGCATCAAATCGTAACAGTTCAGCCATTTGCATGTAGCACTGGGAGTGGCTCTCCCCGCACTTATTTTTAAAACCTGTCAATACTTTTTCAAAAAAATGAGTGCAGGGGTGCCAGCCCCCTGCTTTCCTTAAAAAAGGGCTGAACTGTTACATCAAATCAATCCCTGTATCCCAGGGCCTCTGCATAAAAAGAGAAAGGCGGTATTATTTATGCGCACATTAATGGTGTACCCTCAATATCCTGACACATTCTGGAGTTTTAAGCATGCCCTGCGCTTTATTTCCAAGAAAGCGGCCTATCCTCCCACCGGCCTGCTCACTGTGGCAGCCATGCTCCCTGGGGAATGGGAGAAAAGGGTTGTGGATCTCAATGTTGAGAGCCTTAGCGACTCGGACATAGAATGGGCGGACATGGGTCTGGTCAGTGCCATGCTGGTCCAGGACAAAAGCGCCCGGGAAGTCATAAGCCGCAGCAAGGAAAAAGGCAAAACAGTTGTGGCCGGTGGTCCGGCCTTTACCTCACAGCCTGAAAGCTACCCCGAAGTGGACCACCTTATCCTGAACGAGGCAGAAACAACCCTGCCCTTGTTTCTAAAGGACCTGGAGATGGGTAAACCTGAGCGGATATACACTTCCCAGGAACGCCCCGCACTGGACCGCACCCCGGTACCGGAATGGTCACTCATCGACATGCGCAAGTACGCCTCCATGGCCATTCAGTATTCCAGGGGATGCCCTTACCAGTGCGAATTCTGCGACATTGTTATAATGAACGGCCGCCGCCCCAGGACCAAGTCGCCGGAACAGATGATAAACGAGGTGGAGACCCTGTACAATGCCGGCTGGCGAGGTTCCCTGTTTATAGTGGACGACAACTTCATTGGCAACAAGCGCAAAGTCAAAAAAATGCTTGCCAGCCTCAAAGAGTGGCAGGCTGAGCACGATTACCCCTTTGTTCTTTTTACCGAGGCCAGTGTGGAGCTGGCTGATGATCAGGAACTTATGGACCTCATGCGCCAGTCCAATTTCAACAAGGTCTTTCTGGGCCTGGAAACGCCCAACAAGGAGAGCCTGCAGGAGTGCGGCAAGAATCAGAACAGCAGCCGCGACCTGGTCCAGGCGGTGGAGACCATTCACCAGAACGGAATGCTGGTCATGGGAGGATTTATTGTCGGCTTTGACAATGACAATGAAAGCATTTTCGAATCCCAGATCCGCTTTATCCAGCAAAGTGGAGTGGTCACGGCCATGGTGGGCCTTTTGGGAGCCCTGCCCCGGACCAGGCTCTGGGAGCGCCTGCAGAAGGAAGGCCGCCTTCTTTATACCCCCACCGGGGAAAACACCGACGGCAGCCTGAACTTCATCCCCAGGATGGGCACGGAAACCCTGCTGGCCGGTTACCGGGACATCGTATCCACAATATATTCTCCCAGATACTATTATCAGCGCATTGAGACCTTTCTCAAGAGCTACAGGCCAACATCCCGGTCCAGGATCAACCGCCACGACATCATTGCCCTGTGGCGCAGCATCTGGCGTATCGGTATCTTTTCCAGAAGTGCGCCCTGGTTCTGGAAGGTGCTGATAAAAACCGCACTCACCAAGACCAGAGCCCTGCCCGAGGTGGTGGAGCTGAGCATCTTCGGGCATCATTTCCAGCGCATTTACAAGCGCTGCCGCAATACCTGATCCTGCTTCAGGAAAACCCGGCACTCAGACATGCCTCAGTGCCGGGTTTTTTCTCGATTTTCCGCATTCCGTTCACCCAGCCCGTTTTGCCTTTTACCTTAAAAAAGACAGCTTTTGTCTTGACCTGCCTGAGTGCTCACAATTATTCTTTTTGTAAAATTCAAAGCAAACCAGGGCCAAACATCCAGGGAGGCGAATCGTGTCCGGCAGCATAGGCAACAACCAGCATCAGCACTGTCTTGATACAGCAAGGAATAAAATCCACGGTTCGCTACCCCGGACCATCAAACTAC
>PWSL01000131.1 GCA_003563255.1 Desulfonatronospira sp.
CTGGAAGGCGATGTTTTGCATGGAATCCAGGAAAATGACATGCAGGAGTCTTACAAGGTCAAATGCCCCACCGGCATGGCCACGGGTGCGGCCCTTTACCGCCTGCAGCCAGGTGTTGAACGGGAACTGGACATATCCGTGCCCCTGGGGGGCGAAAAAGCCGGAACAACAGGCCGCATTTCAGGTTCCAGGGAAGCCTGGAAAAGATCGGTGCAGGGTACTGCAACCTTGAATGTTCCGGATAAAAAAATGCAGTTTATATATGACGCAGCTGTACGTTCTCTTTTACTTCTATCCGCTGATGATGTAGTTCCCGGGCCTTATACATACAAGCGTTTCTGGTTCCGGGACGCATGCCTCATGCTTAATGCCATGCTGGCCCTGGGCCTGGATGATCGTTGTGAAGTACAGATGGCCCGTTTTCCCGGGCGGCAGAAGTACAGCGGTTATTTTCATTCCCAGGAAGGGGAGTGGGATTCCAACGGCCAGGTGCTGTGGATCATGGGCCGCTTCCAGGAGTTTACCGGGCGCAGGATCAGCCGGGACTGGTGGACGGCCATGGAAAAGGCGGTTAAGTGGATAGACAGAAAAAGAATGACCAGTGAAAAGGACAAGTTGCATGCCGGGCTGCTTCCGGCAGGCTTCAGCGCTGAACACCTGGGTCCCAATGATTATTATTACTGGGACAACTTCTGGAGCCTGGCAGGACTGCGCGCAGCAGCCCGGATTGCAGAAAAGGGCCGGGATGAAAGGCTGGCCGGATATATATCCCGGATCGCGGACAGTTATCACCAGGATATACAAAAGAGTATATCTTCCATCCCGGAGCGCAGAAAACAGGGAGCGATCCCTGCCTCTCCCAACCGGCGCATGGATGCCGGAGCCATTGGCTCGCTGGTTGCGGACTATCCTTTGCAGCTATACCCGGTGGGCAGTACTGAAATACTCAATACGGCCAGGTTTCTCATTCAGAACTGCTTTCACCGGGGCGGATTTTTCCAGGACATGATCCATTCCGGGATAAACGCATACCTGACCCTGGACATTGCCCAGACCCTGTTGCGCCATCAGGAGCCTGGCTTCAGGGACCTGGTGGAGGCTGTGGCTGAAATGGCTTCGCCTACGGGGCAGTGGCCCGAAGCCATACATCCCATTACCGGAGGCGGCTGTATGGGTGACGGGCAGCACGGCTGGGCTGCAGCGGAATGGATAATGATGATGCGCAATATGTTTGTCCGGGAGGAAGAGGGCGGTCTTGTGCTTTTTTCCGGGGTTTTTCCTGAATGGATAACATCCGGACAGGAGGTTTCTTTTGGTCCGGCTCCCACTGTTTATGGAACAGTGGATCTTGCACTTTACAGGGAAGAGGGGCGGTATTTCGCATCAGTGCAGGGCAGGTGGAGAAAGGGCCTTCCTGATATCACCATTGCCGTGCCTGGCTTTGAAGAAATCCGCGAAACGGATCTTGACCGGCCTGTGCCGCTTGTGCCTTCGTAAGCATTAAAACCCAAAGCCTTGACAAAAATTATCGATTGTGAACAATACACTAATGGAAGCAGCATGAAAATATGCATGTTCACCAATACTTACCTGCCTCATGTGGGCGGGGTGGCCAGGTCCGTGGATTTTTTCGCCCGGGACATGCGAAAGATGGGCCATGAGGTGCTGGTCATCGCTCCCACCTTTCCGGGTTTGTCTCCGGGGGTGGAGGAAGAAGGCCGGGTGGTGCGTGTCCCGGCCCTGCAGAACTTCAACGGCAGCGACTTTTCCGTGCGCCTGCCGCTACCCTTTACCATAAACAGGCAACTGGAGAGGTTTCGTCCGGACATAATCCACAGCCATCACCCTTATCTCATGGGGGACTCCGCTCTGCGCATGGCCATGCAGCACGACCTGCCCCTGGTTTTTACTCATCATACCCTGTATGAGCGCTATACTCACTATGTTCCCCTGAATTCAGAGAAAATGCAGCGTTTTGTCATAGAGCTTTCCACCAAGTATGCCGATATGTGCAGCATGGTGGTGGCACCGAGTGAAAGTATAGCCCTGATGCTGGAGCAAAGGGGGGTCAATGCGCCCATAGAAGTTATACCAACCGGAGTGGACCTGGATTTTTTCGCCGCTGGAGATGGTACGGCCTTCAAAGAAGAGTTCGGCATGCAAAATGACCGTCTGGTCATCGGCCATGTAGGCCGTCTGGCCCCGGAAAAAAACCTGGAATATCTGAGCAGGGCGGTGGCTTTTTACCTGAAAAAAGACCCCGGTGCGGTCTTTCTGGTAGTAGGTGAAGGTCCAAGCAGGGAAGCTGTCCAGGAAATACTGCAGTCAGAAGGAGTCCTGAACCGGCTGATAACGGCTGGGCAGCAAAGCGGACAGAGATTGGCGGATGCCTACAGGGCCATGGATGTTTTTGTTTTCTCCTCCACCACCGAGACCCAGGGCATGGTCCTTGCCGAGGCCATGGCCGCGGGCAATCCGGTAATCGCCCTGGATGCATCCGGAGTGCGCGAGGTGGTAAGGGACGGGGAAAACGGTCGCCTGCTGGATGCTCGAAGCTCTGAACATGAGTTTGCCGAGGCTATAAAAGCGTTTGCCCGGGATAAGAGCAAGCAGGAAGAGTGGAGGCAAAACGCCCTGAAAACCGCATGCACTTTTTCCCGGGAAAGCTGCGCCGGCAGAATGGCCGGTCTATATGAGAGGGTAATAAAGGCTTTTGTCAAAAAAGACGTCCGGGCATCCCATGAGCTGGTCTCCTGGGATTCGGTACTCAAAGGCATCCGGGCCCAGTGGCAGCTTTTGTCTCACAAGACCCAGGCGGCGGTCAGCGCACTGAAGCAGGACGGGGGGCACAGGTAGGCCCTGGTTTTTGGTAATATGTTCGAGGGTAACTATTCAGTGGGGCCGATACCGGCCAGGGGACAGTCCCCGCGACACTGTTACTGCACCAATAAAACACTACCAACGATGAATTTTGTCAACCTGCACAGACAGTACATAGCGGGGGACAGTCCCCTGGCCTGGTGCCAGTAATCACCACCGAGGCCCCTGGGCAGTCCCCGGAACTCACTTTTGCATCATTCATCTTTTTTGTTTCTTCTGTCCCAGGCCTGGACGAAAAAGTAACAGGCTATGAGCCAGGGAAATATGGCCATACCCTCCATGAATCTGCCCTGGGAAAAGGAATAGGTGCTGTAAACCAGCCCGGTCAGCAAAAAAATAATCAGGAAAACTGCGAAATATTTGTTCATATCAAGGATTATATAACATTTTCAATATGTGTCGTACAAGCCAAGTGGCTTACTCCTGAAACCCTGCCTGCCCGGTTAAACAAATCCGAAGGATTTCCTGCAAAGCAGGGTTTAACTGGGGCCTGCCCTGTTAAACCGGGGTCCCCTATGGGGTGTTTAACACGGGTGAACTTCGTGTCTTTGTGGTTCAATATTCTTCTTCTTTGGGTTGCGGGCACAGCCCGCGTTGGATAATATTGAATATAAGATTATAAGCATATTCCTGTCAAATTAAGCGGGGGCAGTCCTTTTTTGGAACAGGGGTATCACTAAGGCGAGACTTTATTTAATTTGAGAGTTCAAAGTTCCTGGTTCTTCGTTCCTGGTTGTATGAAATAAGGTCAATAAATTTGAATAGATACCTGGTCTGGACCAAAAGATATTTTGATCTGCCAAAAAAGCTAATAAAAATAAATGGTTACAAAAAAATTTTTGACTGTCCAGATAATAACCCTCTTTACTGTCTTCAACTTTGGAAGTAAGTAATAATAACCTATACGTTGCCTTATTGTTCCCACGCTCCGCGTGGGAACATTCTTCGGACGCTCCGCGTCCAAAATGATCCAG
>PWSL01000288.1 GCA_003563255.1 Desulfonatronospira sp.
GGGACAGGCACTCCGGGACCCACTTGAGCATCATTTTGTGCTCAAAATGACTCGATTTCTGGGACAAGTGGGTCCCGGAAGAGCCAGTCCCCATGCCACATGCAAAGCGCTAAACAGATACACAGCGAAGCTTATTATTGATCTACTGACTGATTTGAACCTGATAACACTAAATTATACCATAGAACGGGGGATGACTAGATGGCTCTAAGACTCAGACTTACCAGGATGGGATCCAAAAAGAAACCGTTTTACAGGCTGGTGGCGCTTAACAGCGAGACCAGGAGGGACGGACGGGCTCTGGAATACCTGGGGTATTACAACCCCCTCCAGAATCCGCCGGAGATCAAGATAGACATGGACAAGGTCAAGGCCTGGATGGACAAGGGCGCAAAGCCCACCAATACTGTGCGCTCGCTGCTAAAAAAGGCCGGTGCCTGATCATTGCGGCCTGGTGTGAGCAGGGACTGACTGCATGTACACTTTTTATCCCGCCAAGTCGCCTGACATGAGCCAGGAGACAGTGGTCAGAAGCAGTAAAAAAAAGCACCTGATGAACACTTAATGAAGCCATGCCAAATGCAAAGCACTAAACAGATACTGTTTTTTTTCGTCAACGACCAAAGCTGGGCAATTACCTGAAAATCTCAATTGAATCGAGCGACAATCGGAGGTGATTATTATGAAGGAATTGATTGAATACATTGCCAAGTCATTGGTGGATAATCCGGATCAGGTCGAGGTCGCCGAAGTGGAAGGAGAACAGACGGCTGTCATTGAGCTTAAAGTGGCTAAGGAAGATCTGGGCAAGGTTATTGGACGGCAGGGGCGCACCGCCCGCGCAATGCGCACCATTCTTGGGGCAGCATCCACCAAGGCTCAAAAAAGGACTGTTCTGGAAATAATCGAATAGAAAAAATGGCTGCCAGGAACCTGTTTGTTTGCGGGAAGGTGGTCAAACCACATGGTCTTAAGGGGGAGCTCTGCATAATCTGGTATGCAGACTCCCCTTTGTTGTTGCAGGGTCCAGACAAGATATTTCTGCGCCTGCCGGGTAAGCGCCCTGTACCCTTCAGGACGGTGGGATTAAGAGAGCACCAGAAGAGGCTTCTACTGCAACTGGATAATGTCAGCGGCAGGGATCAGGCTGAAGAGTGGCGTGATGCAGAAATCCTGGTCGATGCCCGGATTTTGCCCCCGGCAGATGAGGAAGAGATCTATCTGCACCAGCTTCTGGATTGCCGGGTATATCTGAAAAGCGGTGCATATATTGGGCTTGTTCAGGGATTTTTTCCCCAGAAAGAGGGGGAGGTCTGGCAGATTGTCAGTGAACATGGCCGGGAGGTCCTCTTTCCGGCAGAGGATGATTTTATCCTGGAGCTGGATCCGGAGAACCGAAAGATCGTCATTGATCCTCCGGAAGGTCTTCTGGATATATACCTGTAACAACGCTTCACCCAGGCGGTCAGGGACCGATTAACCGGGGCACTCAGGAATAGCGTGCATTTCTATATCATTACTCTTTTTCCGGAATATTTTGAATCTCCACTCAACTGTGGATTAATGGGCAAGGCCCTGCAGAATAACATTCTGGAAATCTCCAGGATAAATCCCCGCGATTTTACACTGGACAGGCATAGAAGTGTTGATGACCGGCCTTACGGGGGAGGACCCGGGATGGTCATGCTTCTGGAGCCCATTATAAAGTCCCTGAAATCACTGCCGCAGGACTGCACAAAAATCATGCTGACCCCCAAAGGAAGGCTTATGGATCAGGAGATGGCTGCCGGTCTGTCCAGGGAAAAGAACATCGCCCTGGTCTGCGGGAGGTACGAGGGTATAGATGCCCGTCTGGAAGACCTGGTCGACCTGGAACTTGTATCCATTGGAGACTACGTATTAAACGGGGGGGAAACTGCAGCACTTTGTATCATGGAAGCGGTGTCAAGGTTTTTACCCGGTTTTCTGGGAAAGCAGGAATCTGTCGGGGAAGAGAGTTTTTCTTCAGGCCTTCTGGAATACCCCCACTATACCAGACCGGAGGCGTACGCTGGATTCAGGGTCCCTGAAGTCCTTCTTTCCGGTGATCATGGCCGCATTGCCCGCTGGCGGAGGCAAAAGGCCCTGGAGAACACCCTGAAGCTTCGCCCTGAAATCCTGGAAAGCCAGCACCTGACTCCTGAAGATCTGGATTTTACCAGAAATCTGCAGAGGCTTCGCCCGGGTCGGAACCTTTTTATTTCCCTGTTGCATCACCCGGTAAAAAATAAAATGGGACAGGACAGCACAACATCTTTGACAAACCTTGATATTCATGATATTGCCCGCGTTTGTGCCACTTACGGTCTGGGCGGTTATTTTCTGTGTACCCCACTTCTGGATCAACAAAACCTTGCCCGCAGGCTCCTTGAGCACTGGACCCAGGGCGCCGGGGCGAGGGCCAATCCGGATCGGGCCAGGGCTCTTTCCACTGTAAGGGTGGTGCACTGTTTGCAGGATGCGGTACAATACGTACACAACCTTACTGGTGAATGTCCCTGTATAGTCGCCACCAGCGCTTCCGGACCGGGAGACATCAGTTGCAGGCAGGTATTAAAACACCTGCGCACAAAACCGGTGCTGATGGTGTTGGGGACAGGTTACGGATTATCCCGCAGTGTTTTACAAGACGCGGACCACATGCTTGGACCGGTGCGCTTTCTGGAAGGATACAATCACCTCTCGGTACGTTCTGCAGCCTCCATAATCGTGGATCGAATCCTTGGTGATTATGCCTGATGGTCTGGGTACAGCATAGGCAAAGCAAGGCTGTAGCGGGCAATGGTATTACATTCAAAATTTTTCGTCAGGAGCAGCGTTAATGAATATTATGCAGCAGATTCAACAGGAGCAGATGCGCACAGATATTCCCACCTTCAAGGCTGGGGATACCATAAAGGTCCATGTGCGAATCATAGAAGGGGAAAAGGAAAGAATCCAGGTCTTCCAGGGGACCGTTCTCAGGGTAAAGCGTGGAACCACCAACTCCACGTTCCTGGTGCGCAAGATTTCCGACGGTGTTGGAGTGGAAAGGGTGTTTCCTCTGAATTCCCCGTTTATTGAAAAAGTAGAAGTGGTTACCCGAGGCAAGGTCCGGCAGGGTCGCATTTATTTCCTGCGCAAGCTCAGGGGCAAGGCTGCACGCATCAAGGCCAGGACTGACTGGCATAAAAACAACTGATCCTGCAGTTCAGTGCTTGGCAAGGGGGGAATATGCAAGGCTTCAGCAGTCAGGTCCATCCCCTTATCAGGAGGTAGCGGTGAAGCACAGGGCATATCATGCCCGGAATAATCGGTCTGGAGACGGCGGACTTCCGGCTGCAGGAGTGGATGAGGCCGGCAGGGGCTGCCTGGCAGGGCCTGTAGTGGCTGCCGCTGTCATCCTGCCTTCAGGCCAGGCCATTCCAGGCTTGACTGACTCCAAAAAATTGTCCCCTGCTACGCGCCTGAGCCTGGTCCCTCAAATCAAGGCTGCAAGCCTGGCCTGGTCGTTGGGACTGGCCTGGCCCAGAGAGATAGACTGCATAAATATCCTGCAGGCTACCCTGACGGCCATGAAGAGGGCGGTCCTGTCATTAAGGCCCTGTCCAGAGAGAGTGCTGGTTGACGGCAACCAGACAATTCCGCTTCATATCCCCCAGGAATGCATTGTTCGGGGAGACATGTCCGTGCCTGAAATTTCAGCGGCATCGGTTTTGGCCAAGACCTTCAGGGACAGGCTGATGTTAAGCCTTGACAAACGTTATCCCGGCTACGGTCTAGGCCTTCATAAGGGATATGCAACCAGTAAACACCTGCAGGCACTAAAACAACTCGGCCCTTCACCCATTCACAGGAAAAGTTTTAAAGGGGTCCTTCCCAGAGTATCGGAGACAGTGCCTTGGCTGCCCATAACTTAGACCTGGGACGCTACGGAGAAGAGGTCGCCGGCAGCTACCTGTTGGAGCAGGGATACAGGATCAGGGAGCGCAACTGGAGGTCCAGGGCAGGAGAGCTGGACCTGGTCTGTACTCAGGATGACTGCATTGTCTTTGTTGAAGTCAAAACCCGGACCCTTGACAGCATGGGTCATCCCCTGGAAAGCCTGGGCTTCAAACAGCGCAGAAAGCTGTTGCGCACAGCCGGCATGTATCTCAGTCGGCACAACATGTGGTCCAGGGAAAGCCGTTTTGATTTTATCTGCATCACGGTAGGCCGGGAAGTCCAGATTGATCATATCCAGAACGCCCTCGAATTCAGCTCTCTGGGTGGTGGCTACTCCCCTTGGCAACCCTGGTGATATATCAGGGCGCGCCCTGGAGGTGCTCTCAGAGTGTGACCTGGTCCTGGCTGAAGATACCAGGCGGGCAGGAATGCTTTTTAAAAACCTGGGTATCAGGGCCAGGGAGTTTTTGAGCCTGCATGAACACAATGAAGCCGGACGGATACACCAGGTAGTCTCCAGAATCATGGCCGGGGGAAACTGTGCCCTGATAAGTGATGCAGGTACACCGCTCATGGCGGATCCAGGGTATCGTCTGGTAAGATATTGCCGCGAATCAGGGATCGACGTGATCCCGGTACCGGGGCCCTGCTCAATTGTAGCGGCCCTGGCAGCATCGGGCCTGCCGCCGTACCCCTTTTCTTTTCTGGGTTTTCCGCCCAGAAAGGCTTATGAAATTGAGAAGACCTTCAAAACCTGGCAGGAAATTCCTGCCACCCTGGTTTTTTTTGAGCGGAAAAACCGCATCACAACCACCCTGCAGATAGCCCTGCAGGTACTGGGGCCCAGGGAATTTTGTCTTGCCCGGGAGCTCACCAAAAAGTACGAGGAATTTATCATCGGCCGTCTGGACAGCATAGAACTGGATGCGGACAGGCTGCTTGGGGAAATTACGGTTATAATCGCCCCTCAGGATCCCGGTGGATCTGCAGAAGACACCCAAAGCGTGGAGCTTCTCATCTCCGAGTGCCTGAAACAGGGGTTGCGTCCCAGAGAGGTGGTTCAGGAGGTGCGAAAGCATGCCAGGGGGTGGAGCGGCAAGGAAATCTATGCGTTAATGCATACCATGCGCAGAGATGCTTAAGAAATATTTGTGACTGTATTTGTTTAGTGCTTTCCTAAAAACGCTAAACAGATACTAAAGCGGACTATGCCCGCAACCCAAGAAAAAGAAGTACTCTTATCCCAATTGGGACAGTCCCCGCGTCAACATTTTTTTGGTTACTGAAATCTTTAATTCACAAAACTGGTTGCCTTTTATCTGGTTGGATCTTAGCGGGGACAGTCCCATTACCAGGCGCTGAAACCCCGTCTCTGTTCGAAATTTTTCTTGTTTTTTATGACAGGGTCTCAGGAGTAAATCACTAATTTTTGAAGTTTCGCTGTAGTGTTTAAATGAAAAGATAAAGTCATCAGGCGGTTAACGATGGTAATGTTCCGGAAATTCGCAATGCTGGAAATTGTCAGTAACCACAGGACGATGCTAAGGAATTATTAACTGTCCAGTGATCATAACTGTCACACATAGCGCTGAACTGCTACCCTGATTCAAAGTTCAGCTGCAGCGTTAAGATTACGTAAACAAGGCTTTACCATGGCCCATCCAGACATTAAATGCCTTAACAGGTGTTTACTGCGCAGCCAGCTGACCGGCAGCGCCTTCAACACCCGGGGGCTTCAGAATATCGGCCTGGCCTATGCTCTGGAACCGGGCCTGCAAAAAATATATACCGGTGACCCACAGGGGCTTCAAAAGGCCAGGCGCAGGCATCTCAAATTCTACAACACCCATCCATACTGGAATCCGTTGCTGGTAGGGGTTTTTTTGAATCTGGAAAGCAAGATATCCAGACAGCTGTTTCCACCTGCATCAATGCCCAGTGTAAAATCAACACTTGTATATACCCTCTCGGCCATAGGTGACTCTTTTTTCAGTGGCAGCCTGATGGTGACCTGGTCTCTTTTAACCATTCTGCTTGTCGCAGCAGGTTTTATCTGGCCTGCTGTCATCCTGGGGTTGGTTTTTTTTCTGACATTGCAGGTTTTTAAGGCGTATGTGTTTTTTCAGGGCTACGTCCATGGCATTTTGTTCATTCAGCGACTCAAGAGATGGAATCTAATTAACTGGGGCATCAGGCTCAAAGCTTTCAATGCCTTGCTTTTGCTTTGTTTTTGGCTTGTCATTTGGCCCTTTCAGTGGCAGTTATTTACCTTTATCGGGGTATGTGTTCCGGGGCTTCTACTGGCCTGGCTCTACAGAAGGATTCAATGGAGCCGTGAGGTTTTTCTGGCAGTGGTGTTTATTCTAGGCCTGCTTCTTCCCTGGGATCTACTGAGCTCAAGTATAGGGTTTTAAGGCATATCCCCGGATAAATCCAATGTAACCATTCAGGGGGTCCTCGGTGTTGATTACTGGCAGATTGCGGCATCCCCTGAATGGTTACAATCCAGTTAGCTGATACCTTTTTCAAAGTCTGGCGGAGGCATTTTAATATATGGCGGAAGATATCATTTGCGAGACTACAATTAGCCTGCATAACGAATTCGGGCTGCATGCCCGGCCTGCAGGAAGGATAGCCAAGGCCGCTCAGCAGTTTGAAGCCAATATCATGATTGCTTTTAACGGACGTGAAGTGGACGCTAAGAGCATTCTGGATATACTGAGTCTGGCAGCGCCCAGCGGAAGCGCACTGCGAATTCAGGCCCGGGGGGATGATGCCAGGTATGCAGTGGAGCATTTGGAAAGTATCTTCAGGGATAATCTTGGGGAAGACCGCTGAGGATACCGTATCCGACTTTTTGCAGGTGCATCTTAAAGAGCGATTAATGCTTTTATCACTACAGCGACACTTTGGGTATATTATCGTCTTGGCCACCAGGGACAGGCACCCCGCACTTATTTTTAAAATCCGCCAGCCTACTGTAAGCAAAATAAGTACGGTGAGCCAGTCCCCTTCCAGCTTAAATAAAGTGTCGCTGTAGTGTCAGGTGAAAAATATTATGGCCTCAAAAGTATTCAAAGGTATTCCTGTATCGGCGGGTTTAGCCATTGGCAGGACTTACTTCCTTAACCGGGAGGCAGGCACCTCCATAGTCCGGATCTATATTGTCCCGGAGCATGTGACTCAGGAGGTGTCCAGGCTCAAGCAGGGCTTCAACACAGCTCTGGAAGAGCTGGAGAAGATTCTGAAAAAAGTGCCTGTGGATCTCAAGGAGCAGGCTGCCATAATCGACTCGCATATAATGATTTTGCGGGACAAAAAGTTTCAGAAATCGGCATGCGATTATGTAAAGTCCAGGCTGATCAATGCCGAGTGGGCTCTGGAACATGCCGTCAACGACATAGAAAAGGCCTTCAGCCGGATAGAGGACGAATACATCCGCAGCAGGATTCAGGATGTGAGACTGGTTGCCGGACGAGTGCGCAGCAAGCTCTACGGTCAGTCCAAAAACTATGACAGCAAACCCGAGAGGATGATCCTGCTGGCCCATGACCTTTCTCCGGCAGATACCATAGAACTCAAACTGGAAAAGATCATGGCCTTTGCCACCGCCACCGGCGGCAAGACTTCGCATGCCGGTATAATCGCACGCTCCCTGCAGATACCAGCCATTGTGGGCGCTGAAGGCCTGGAAATGATCCAGGATGATGATATAGTGATTCTGGACGGTTTCAGCGGCAGGATAATCGTTGAGCCGGATGAGAAAGAACTGACTCATTACACCGATCTAAAACAGCGTTTTTCAGATTATTACTCCCAGATCAAACGCAACTGCTACCTGCCCGCCGAAACCATAGACGGCTACCAGATGCAGGTTCTGGCCAACATCGAGCTTTTTGAGGAGGTGACTGCCGTCATAGACAACGGAGGCGAAGGCATAGGTCTGTATCGTACCGAGTACAGCTTTTTAAATCGCAACAGCTGGCCTTCTGAAGATGATCTTTACGAAGAGTATCGGGATATGGCCTCCATTATCTATCCCCAAAAGGTAGTGTTTAGAACTTTTGATCTGGGAGCGGACAAAATATCGCCGCACTTCGGCCCCCTGGATGAGGTTAATCCGGCTCTGGGGCTCAGGGCCATCAGGTTTTGCCAGCAGAATCCGGGTATTTTCAGGGCTCAGATTCGAGCCATCTTAAGGGCCAGCACACTGGGAAATGTTGCCATTATGTTTCCCATGATTTCCGGTCTGCAGGAACTGCGGGAGGTCAAGGAGATATACTTCAATGTCCGGGAAGAGATGTCCAGGGAAGGCCTGCCTTTTCAAGAAGAGGTTCCCTTCGGGATAATGATCGAACTCCCCAGCGCTGTTTTTATAGCAGACGTTCTGGCCAGGGAGGTGGATTTTTTCAGCATAGGCACCAATGACCTCATTCAGTATTCCCTGGGAATTGACCGCACCAACAGGTATGTATCCTACCTTTATCAGCCCCTGCATCCAGCAATCCTTCGGAGCATCAAATATGTCATTGACGCCGGTCACGAAGCAGGCATCGAGGTCAATGTCTGCGGGGAAGTGGCTGCTGACCCTTACTGCATTCCTATTCTCATGGGCATGCAACTGGATTCCATCAGTCTCAATCCCCAGGCAATACCGGGCATCAAGCGCATTATCCGGCAGACAACCATGGATGAATGCAAGGATCTTCTGAAACAGGTCATGCACAGCAGTCAGGTGCACCAGAGCAATCGCCTGGTCAGAGACAAGATTTTCACCCGGTTTCCCGAAGAGCTCATGTTTTATACTTCTCTAATTGAAGAGTCCTGAGAGTTTCAAGTTGCAAGCTTTAATTACTAAAACGCGGGTGCCGGCAGCATGAAAACCATCCTTGGCTGGCTGGGGCATCAGTTTCTGGGGCTTCTTCAGGAACTGGGCCGGATTATGGTCCTTCTTCTCCAGGCCCTGTCCTGGCTGGTCAGACCTCCGTTCAGAATAAGACTTTATTTCAAGCAGATGGAGTTTATCGGGGTTAACTCCCTGTTTGTGGTGGTACTGACTTCCCTTTTTACAGGTATGGTTCTGGCCCTGCAGACATTTTACGCCTTCAGCATGTTCGGGGCAGAGACCCTGGTAGGGGCAACGGTGGCCCTGTCCATGACCCGGGAGCTGGGACCTGTGATTACAGGGTTGATGGTAACCGGCAGGGCGGGATCCGCCATCTGCGCAGAGATAGGCACAATGCGGGTCACCGAGCAGGTTGACGCGTTGACGGTCATGGCCATAAACCCGGTGCAATACCTGGTGCTGCCAAGAATCGTGGCCGGATTCATTATGCTGCCCCTTTTAACCATAGTAAGCGATGCCATGGGCATCCTGGGGGGGTACCTGGTGGGGGTGCAGCTGCTGGATATCCACGGGGGCATGTTCATGAACAAGATTCAGGAGCATGTCACACTGGCGGATGTCTACAACGGGCTCATAAAGGCCTCGGTCTTCGGGGGCATCCTGACCCTTGTGGGCTGCTACAAGGGTTTTTACACCCGCGGAGGGGCCGAGGGGGTGGGTAGATCAACCACTCAGGCCGTGGTCATGTCCTCGGTGCTCATACTGGTGAGCGATTATTTTCTTACCGCGCTGATGTTCTAGAAGTCGGATGTCGGAAGTCGGATGTCGGAAGTCGGATGTCGGAAGTCGGATGTCGGAGGTCGGAGGTCGGGAGCCGGGTGTCGGATGTCGGAGGGCGGATGTCGGATGTCGGAGGTCGGGGGTCGGATGGAGTAACCTCAAGGAATGGCAGTACTGCTCAAACAGAGGGTCATGATGCAGCAGGACCAGGATATTATACATATAGAGAGCCTGTACAAAAGCTTCGGGGACTTCAGAGTGCTGGACGGCCTGGATCTGGCACTGGAGAAAGACCGGGTCAACATCATAATCGGGCGCAGCGGAGGTGGTAAGAGCGTACTCATCAAGCATATCATCGGTCTTTTAAAGCCGGATAGCGGCCGTATTCTGGTGCGCGGGGAAGACATAGTTCCCTTGAACGAAAGGCAGATGGCCCGGGTGCGCAAGGATTTCGGAATGCTTTTTCAGGAAGCCGCCCTTTTTGACTCTCTGAATGTGCACGAAAACGTGGCTTTTCCCTTGCATGAACATACCTCAAAAAGTTACAGTGAAATTGACGAGGTGGTGCAGTCCAAGCTGGCAGCTGTAGGCCTGCAGGGCATGGACAGAAAGATGCCTGCAGAGCTTTCCGGCGGGATGCGCAAGAGAGTAGGACTGGCCAGAGCCCTGGCCCTGGAACCCAAAATTGTGCTTTTTGATGAGCCTACTTCCGGGCTGGACCCTGTCATGGCTGCAACAATAAATGATCTTATACAGCGTACCAGGCATGAGTTCGGAGCCACCTGCATAGTTATCAGCCATGACATAGACGCTACCATGAAGATTGCCGACAATATATTCATGCTCTATCAGGGCAGGATAATCGCCCGGGGAAGCCCGCGGGAAATCCGTGAAAACAGTGATCCGGTGGTGCGACAGTTTATCAGGGGCGAGGCGCATGGTCCTATCCAGGTAAATTAGCCCTGCTTTTTTTAATGGTGCTAAACAGATACGTTAAAAACATAACCGCCTTTCACTTCAGGTGAATCGGCTGATAAATCAGAGATCTTATGACCAAAAGTCCAAACGTCGAAATCAAGGTGGGCATATTTGTCCTGGCAGCCATTATTTTGTTGGGGTATCTAACCACATTAATCACCAAAGACCGGATAATCACCAGGGATACCTACAAGGTAAATGCTTACTTTGATAATGTGTCTGGGCTGCGCACCAATTCCCCGGTGGAGATAGCCGGGATAGACGTGGGCACGGTCAAGGAGATCACCCTGCACCAGAACAGGGCCAGGGTGACTATGGCCATACGACCGGATATTACACTTCACGCCGACTCCCAGGCTACCATCAGGACCAGGGGGGTGCTTGGGGACAAATTCGTGGAAATTAACCCCGGCAGTGCCACCCAGCCCGTCCTGGAAGACGGTGGAGTGGTGTCCCGGGGGGTGCAGCCTACAGATCTGGACCAGGTCATGGCCCGCATAGGCGATATCGCCGACGATATCAGCGAGGTTTCCAGGAGTGTTTCCAATGTGTTTGGAGGCCCGGAAGGAGAGCAGGATATGCGGGAATTTTTTGAAAACCTGCGGGAAGCGGCGCTGCACCTGAACCAGATCGTGCAGACCAATGCCAGGGGTATTGAGAATATCGTGGCCAACCTGCAGGATTTTTCCGGGGACCTGAGGGCCATTAGTGAGGCCAACAAGGAAGGGGTTACCCATATAGTGGATAATTTTGCCGAGGCTTCCAGGCAGCTCAACGTTTCCCTGAACCAGCTGGGGGAGATAATGGATACAGCCCGGCACGGGGAAGGTCCGGTGGCGACCCTTCTGGAAGACCGCCAGATGAGTGAGGACATGCGCCGTACTGCTGCTTCCCTGGAAAGCCTCACCCGCAAGCTGGACGAAGGCGAAGGCACCCTGGGCAAGCTCATAAGCGAGGATGACACCGGCAGAAAGATTGACGATGCCCTGGACGGGATCAACGAGTTCCTGGACCGCTTTGACCGTTTTCAGACGGTGGTGGATTTTCGCAGCGAATACATGGCCAGGACCGGGGACATGAAATCATACCTGGACCTGACCCTGCAGCCGGCAGAAGACAGGTTCTATCTGCTCTCCCTTGTAGCGGACCCCAGAGGCCGCACAAGGACCACGGAATCCGTGGAGCGGACAAGAGTAGATGGAGGTCGGTGGAAAGTAACGGAAACTATAGAGGATAAAACCTATAAGGAACGGTTCAAGTTTTCAGCCCAGCTGGCCAAGAGGTGGAACGACTTTATCCTGCGGGGGGGGCTTATCGAATCCACAGGCGGATTCGGGATGGATTACTTTCTCTGGGACGAGCGCATCAAGCTCTACACTGATGTTTTCGACCTGGGAGCTGATCGCCCGCATCTTAAATCCGGCGCCAATCTCTATTTTATGGACAATTTTTACCTTACCGCCGGGCTTGACGATTACCTGAGCAAACAGGGGGGGAGCTCGTTTTTTGGAGGCCTTGGTTTTTATTTTACAGACGAGGATCTGAAATACCTCATGTCATCGGTTCCAGTTCCTGCAGGTGATTTTTAATTTGTATCTGTTTTGCACTACAGCGACACTTTATTCAAGCTGGAAGGGGACTGGCTCTTTTGCCGCCGGATAGTCCGGCCGTTTTAAGGTTTGAGGTCGGCAAAAGAGCCAGTCCCCGTGCTACATGCAAATGGCTATACTGTTACATAATCAGCAAACTTAACAGGAGGTATCTGTTTAGCGCTTTAAAGGAAAGCAGGGGACAGGCACTCCGGGACCCACTTGAGCATCAATTTGTGCTCAAAATGAATCATTTTTTGGGACAAGTGGGTCCCGGAAGAGCCAGTCCCCATGCCACAAGCAAAGCGCTAAACAGATACAACGGGAGGATATCAGCATGGAAGTTGTCCTTTTTAAAAGCGAGGAAAAGAAGAGTACCCAGGAAGTGGCTGCAATATTGCGTCAGATCGCGGATAAGGTTGAGGGAGGCGAGGTGGTCCTGACCCGGGGCAATGAAGAGGTTCGGCTACAGATACCTCCCAATGTCACCCTGGAACTGAAGGTGGAGGAGGAGACCAAGCGGACCACCAAGAAGTCCCTGGAGATTGAGATAGAATGGCCTGAAGGCGACGAGGGCAGGCCCAGGGGGGATGTAAGCATCGGATAGGCAGCGGCGGTGTCTGCCGCCGCTCTGGTAAGAATATGTTCAAGCTTTACCAGGCTTGGAAACAATCCCTGGCGGGATCTCAATATCAGCAAAACGCAGGGGTCCGGGGTTTTTTAAATGTCTACTTTAAAGGCTTTGATAGTACATCCTGACCGTGAGGTGGCCCTCAGGTTGCGAGAGTTTTTTTCCGGAGAAAAGAGGATTAAAATCCTCGGCGAGGCGGTAAGCGCCAACGAGGCTCTGGAACTGCTGGAAAGCATATCTTACGATGTTTTTTTTCTGGGCATTGATCTGCCTGAAGGGGTCAACGGTATGGAACTGACCCAGATCCTGGCTCAGAGAAAACTCAGGCCTCACATAGTCTTTATCGCCGGGGATGAACGGCACGCCTACAAGGCTTTTGAACTGGGTGCAGCCGATTACCTCATCTGGCCCTTTGAGCCAGGCAGGATTGAAAGTACCGTAGAAAGACTGCTTCGGTATGCAGAACTGCCGCGAATCGTACAGAGAGATGAGTATGAGGGGCTCAGGGCCGACCGTTCCAGGGATGAGAAAACCGTTCATCTGCCCATGGCGGATGCTGACGAGGATTCATTTTTAAATGCCCTGCGCCAGGCCTGGGACATTACCACCAGAAAGCACCTGGAAATCGAAAAGCTGCCCATAAACCAGGAGGGCAAGATGCTGCTGGTGCCCTACAATCAGATTGTTTTTGTGGAGGCCTACGAAGATTACAGTTTTGTACATACATTCAAGGATAAATTTTTGACTTCATACCGGCTTAAAATCCTGGAGGAAAGACTAAATAAGTACGGTTTTTTCCGGGTACACAGAAAGTACCTGGTGAACCTGGAAATGGTCACCGAAATTGCTTCCATGCCCGGAAGTAATTTCATGTTGAGAACCGCAGGCAGGACAAAAATCGAGTTGCCCATAAGCCGCAGGCGCATAAACGATTTAAAGCAGATCCTGGGGCTTTGAAGCTGCTCACCGTTCAACCCTGCCTATCAGCCTTTAGTCGATTATCGATATATTTCCCTGGTTTAATATATCAATACAGCGAAACGGTTTTATCCGCAGGGGACTGTTATTCCACGTGCTTTTTTTTCCTGATAAGACGTATCTGTTTAGCGCTTTTTTTGGAAAGCAGGCTTCCTGCCCGGAGGCATACGGCCCGGAGGGGTGCTGGCTCTTCCTCACTGTTTTTTCCGGGAAAACGCAGATCTTTTTTATAAAAAAGTGCGGGGGTGCCGGTCCTCAATTGAGACAGGCTGTAAAAGCATATCACTACAAGCGACACTTTGTGAAAATTATCGCCTCGGCCACCGGGGACAGGCACCCGGCACTTATTTTCCTAAGGAAGACTTACGGATTAGTATCTGTTTAGCGCTTTGCATGTGGCATGGGGACTGGCTCTTCCGGGACCCACTTGTCCCAAAAAATGAGATATTTTAAGCACAAAATGATGCTCAAGTGGGTCCCGGAGTGCCTGTCCC
>PWSL01000306.1 GCA_003563255.1 Desulfonatronospira sp.
ATTAAAGAGGCCATGCTCAAACTGGATTACGACGATCCCGAACACAGGGACATACTGGAAGCGGCGCGTTTCAAAGGTTTTGTACCTTCAAGTGATGAGGATTTCGATCCCATCCGGGATCTCAGCGAAAAGGTAGGGCTGGAGCTTGACTGACAGGTTGAAGAGCTTTCTTTTCCGGCTCAGGTTCAGGACCAAGATCACCCTGGGCATGGCGGCCATGCTGATCTTAAGCTGCGTTATAATCGGGCTGACCCTGTCCAACATGGCCTCCACCGCCCTTCTGGAAGAGGGCAAAAAGCGGGGCAGCGCCCTTAGCTCCGGTCTGGCCTTCCGTCTGGCCGAACCCATACTGGCCACGGATTTCCTGCAGATGAAAAACCTCATCGACAACGTTCACACCCAGTATGAAGACGTGGTATACGTCTTCTTGATTGACACCGAGGGTAACGTCCTGTCCCATACCTTTACCGGAGGATTTCCCACCGACCTGCTCCAGGTGAATATGGACCCCTCAGAGCATCAGCCTCTGCTGTTGTCCACTGAAAAAGGCACCATATACGACTGCGCCTTTCCTGTCCTGCTTGCGGACAGGAATCTGGGCACGGTGCGGCTGGGTCTGTCCAGGGACCACCTGGACATTCTTATCCAGCGCCAGCGCTGGACAGCTCTTCTGACCACCCTGGGGGTGCTCACCCTGGGTCTGGTGCTTTCATCCTGGTTCGCCACCACTGTCACCAGACGTCTGAACAAGCTGCGCTGGTCCGCTGAAGAGGTGGTACAGGGCAACCTGGACATCCAGACCAGCTCAGAGCCTCGCAGGCATTGCTGGGAAATAATGCAGTGCGGCAAACAGGAGTGCCCCGCCTACGCAGACACAAGACGGCGCTGCTGGTATATCCCGGAAACCCTGTGCGAGGACTGCCAGAACATAGGCCACAGGCAAAAGATTGAAAACTGCCGCAAATGCAGAGTATACAGACAACTGGTAGGCGATGAGATCCAGGACCTGTCCGAGGCCTTTGACGTCATGGCCCTGACTGTAAAAAATCACATCAACGAACTGATTGAGCGGGAAAAAACCATTGTCCAGCAGCAGGGGCTTCTCAAAACAATAATGAACGTCACCCCGGACTTTATCACCCTGCAGGACAGGAATCTCAAGTATCAGTTTGCCAGCAAGGCCTTTTGCGACTATTTCGATCTCAAAGAAGATGACATCCTGGGCAGGACGGACTTTGAAATCTTTCCGGAAGAACAGGCAGACAGCAACTACCACGAGGACCGCCAGATTCTGTCCACAGGCAGGCCCCTGTCCAAGGAGGTGACCCTGAGCAGAAAAGGGCGGGAAGTATGGATGCACGTACTCAAAGTCCCTGTTTACGACCAGGAAAAAAACATTATCGGACTGTTGCTCACCGCCCGGGATATAACCATGCTCAAGAAGTATCAGGAGCAGCTCATCCAGTCCCAGAAAATGGAGGACCTGGGTCGCCTGGCCGGAGGGGTGGCCCACGAGATCAACACCCCCCTGGGGATTATCCTGGGCTATACCCAGCTGCTTCTGGAAGAGGTGGAAAATGATGAGTGGGCAGAGGACTTAAAGACCATAGAAAAGCAGACCAAGATCTGCCGCAAAATAGTTGCCGACCTTCTGGGCTTTTCAAGGTATTCACAGTCCACCTCCCAGCCTGTGGACATGAACAGGTCCCTGGAAGAAGTCATCAAGCTGGTGGAGCATGTCCTGTCCCTGAGCCATATAAGGATCTATAAATCTTTGGACCCCAATATTCCTCCTTTTGTCGGCGATCACGAACGCCTGAAGCAGGTCTGGCTCAACCTCATAAACAATGCAGCAGACGCCATAGGCCAGGACGGGGTTATATACGTCAAATCCAAGCTTTGCGCCCACAGGCAGAGAATCATAATCAGCATAGCTGATACCGGCGCAGGAATAGAAGAAGAGTCCCTGAGCAAGATCTTCGATCCCTTCTTCACCACCAAGAGCGTGGGCAAAGGCACCGGGCTTGGCCTGTCTGTGTCCTTCGGCATTATCAAGGACCATGGCGGGGATATATCGGCGCTTAGCCCCCCGCCTGTGGAATACCTGCCCCGGGATTTTCCCAGATCACCGAGTTACGGCCCGGGTACAGTATTTATCGTAGAGCTGCCCCTGGAAGGAAAAACCCTTGAAAAGGAGAACGAAGATGGCGGTCATTGCAGTACTTGACGACGTCCAGGACGCCACCATTCTGGTGCAGAGGATTCTTGGACGCAAAGGACATACAGTGCATCCCTTCACCGAGGAGGACGATTTTTTCGCCCATCTCAGGGAAAACCACGTGGACCTGGCCATACTGGACATCAAGCTCAAAAAGATGAGCGGGGTGGACGTTCTGGAAGAAGCCAAAAAGATAACTCCCGGTCTCAGGGTGCTCATGCTCACGGGATATCCCACCCTGGAAACCGCCCAGAGGGCTCTGCAGCTGGGAGCGGACGAGTACCTGGTCAAGCCCATAGACAAGCACGAACTCGAGGAAAAGGTGGCCCAGGTCCTGGCCGATGAGGCAAAGGGGCCGGGCTGATGTGGCTTACCCAGCTCCTTGGCTACTGGTCCAGGCAGGTCTTTGCCCCCGGGGCCCAGCTACGCCGAAAATACCAGTACTTCAGGGACCTGCTGGCCCAGGACAGGCACTGCCTGGAAAAAATGGCCGAAATCGAGGAAATCCATTACCGCGGCCTGCACTGTGATTATGCCCGGGTGGCCAGGCTGTGCAGAGAGCTCCTGCGGGACGTGGACATGCTGGTCAAGAGCCTGGTGGCCCTGAATCCGCTTCGCTACAGGGTGCTCAAGGATTACAAAAAAAAAGTCTCCTTTTACGTGGAGCTTGCTCTCGACGTGCAGTCAGGCCCGGATGAGCGCCCCTGGTTTCTAAACCTGGACTCACCGCACGCCAGCCAGGAGCTTCTGGGAGGCAAGGCCCACAACCTGGCCCTGATCAGCAAAAAAGGCTTTCCTGTTCCCCGGGGCTTTTGCATCACCACCCGGGCCTTCAATCACTTTTTAAACGCAAACAATCTGCGCCCCCGCATAAACGAAATCCTGGGGAACATCTGCCTGGACTCGGCAGACCTGGAAGAATACTCCAGGCAGCTGCAACAGCTTGTCCTGGATGCAGAAATCCCCCAGGACCTGTACCTGGCCCTCCAGGACAGGCTCCAGGAAATGCCTCAAGGAAGACTGGCCTTTCGTTCCAGCGCCTTTGGAGAGGACAGTGAGCTAAGCTTCGCCGGGCAGTACGTAAGCCTTTTAAACGTGGACCGTGAAAACTGGGTCCAGGCCTACAAGGAAGTCCTGGCCGGAAAATACTCCCCCCGGGCCTTGAGCTACCGCATAAGAGCCGGTTTCCCGGACGAGCTACTGTCCATGGCCGTGCTGGTGCTGGAAATGCTGCCGGCCCGGGAAAGCGGGGTGATCTACACCTCAGATGTGAATCATCCAGAACATATGGGCATCTACACTGTTTCCGGGCTGGGAGACAAGCTGGTGGGCGGGGAAGCCAGGGCCAGGGAATATTTCCTGGAAAAAGACAAAGAGCCTGCCCCCTCCAGTGATCATCCAGCCTATCTGCCAGACCTGCACCGCTTTGCCCTGGAGCTTGAAAATTATTTTGAATTTCCCCAGGACATCGAGTGGGTAGCAGACCAGCAGGACCGAGTCATCCTGGTCCAGACCCGTCCTTTTCACAGTGCCAGCGAAGGGCAAAAAGGTTTGGAACCTGACCTGCCGGTCTTGTGCAAAGGCCAGTGGGCCTCTCCGGGCATGGCCCAGGGCCCGGTTTTCAGGCTGC
>PWSL01000189.1 GCA_003563255.1 Desulfonatronospira sp.
ATACTCCGGAGCCTTACCTCAGCTATGACGGGGTGCTGCTTCTCATGCCCGACCCACTGGATCCCATTGAACGTACCGGTCTGATTATAAACACCGGTTTCGCCCGCATTAACGAGGCTGATCATTCTCAAGTGTTAGAAAAAACCGCTGTGCCGCTGCCTGAAGGCTGGACGGCTTATAACTTAAGCACTCCAGGCAGTCCGGCCACCATGTCCTGGATCCGGGCTCTGCGCCAAAAGCTGCGGGGCAGAGAAAATATCCTGCTGCCTTATGTCAGCGGGGTTGTGCTCCAGGATGCAGCAGGCAGGGCAATATCTCCGGCAGGACTGTCCATCAGCCGCAGGGAGGCTCTTCTGCTGGGAGTGGATGATCCCCCCTGGGGAGGTTTTACCGGCAGCGCATCACCTGCGGAAAGGCTTATCCGGGTCCTTTTGCCCGAATCCGAAGAGTTTGATCCGCGGCTGGTATTTCATGGAGTGCTGCAGCTGGATATAGAGCTTGAAATGGCAGGGACTACAGAGGTTCAAAGGCCCCTGGTTCCTGCGGAGCTTATGGGTGTGCTGCGAACAGCCAGGCAACGGGGAGTGATGCTGGAGCCAGATTCAGGGGAGTTTGCCATGGTTAGAGGCGGTTTCAGAGGGTTTCGCCTGTATACCGATAGTATTGACCATGTCCCCGGGGTATACAGGCAGCTGCAGGAGCAGGGAATTGAGGTTCTGGCCCAGGTGGAAACCATCCAGCGTATCCAGGTGCTGGATGCCGGCCTTACCAGGCTTTATTCCCTGCTGGCCCTGCTGGGAATAAGCGGTGGAACGGCGGTTTTGCTTTCCAGCCTTTATGCTGCTGTGGAACGGCTGCGCAGGGACCTGGGGGTGCTGCGCCTGGTGGGCCTGGGACGCAGGCATGTGTTTTTCCTGCCTATGATCCAGGGGCTGATGATAGCTGCAGCCGGGCTGATGCTTGGTTTTGCCTGCTACTATACCCTGGCGGCAATGATCAATCACACTTTTGCCTCTGAACTGGCCCCGGGGGAGAGGTTCTGCTCCCTGCCCCTGAGTTACAAAGGCGGAATAGTTTTTCTGACCACCTGCCTGGCCCTGTCCGGTTCCCTGGTAGCTGCCTGGAGGGCAACGCGCATCGATCCGGCCGAGGTAATCCGGGATAACTGAGGATATCACCATGAATATTTTATACCCGCAAATAATCACATGCTTTCGCTGTTGGACAAAAAGACTAAGGGCAATGCACTTTTGCCTGTTTGTGTCTGTTTTTTTCATCCTGCTTTTCTTCCGGGCCGAGGCCGGCATGGCCGCACCTCCGGCCGGGCCGGACAACCCCAGGCCGGATGAGGCGGATATAGTCCTGCCCATGCCCGGCGATTCTGTAATGGTTTTTCGCAAGGTCCACGTGCCCGGTCAGGGCTACTGGGGGGATGAGGAGCAGATCATCCAGATGGGCGATGCATCCGGCGGGATTTTCGAAGGACTGCAGCGCACCCAGATCAGCGGATCATTTCCTGCTGATGATGGCCGGGGACAGGCAATTTATCTGGCCAAATACGAATTGACCAAGGGTCAGTTTGCTGCAGTTATGGGCCTGGAGACTTTGATTGAGGCCAGCGCCGATCCGGATGCGGCTCAGCTGGCTGAAATGGAAGGCCGCTCCCTGATGGAGGCCCTGATGGTGCCGTTGTCTTTTGTCAGCTACCACGATATCCAGGAGTTTATCCGCCGCTACAACCAGTGGCTCTTTGATGCAGAGCACCAGGAGCGCCTGGAAAATATACCGGAGATAGACGGTATACCGGGATTTATAAGGCTTCCTTCTGAGGAGGAGTGGGAGTTCACTGTGCGCGGGGGGCTGCCGGCCATTGAGGACGGCACCTTCAATGATCGCCTGCCTTTCGCCATGCAGAGTATCAATGAGTATGCCTGGCATCTGGGCAATGCCAGCCACAGGTTGCGGCCCATAGGCCTGCGCCAGCCATGCCGTCTTGGCTTTTTTGATATGCTGGGCAATGTCCAGGAAATGACTGCTGGTTTTTTCAGGCCCGAGGTGTGGCAGGGCAAACCGGGCGGGGTGAGTGTGCGCGGCGGCAGCGTGTCCACGCCGGTGGCGGATATGCGCTCCTCCCTGCGCCAGGAGCTGGACGTCTACGCCTGGAACCAGGACCAAAAGAGGGTCCAGGAAAGGCGCTCCTTCAATACCGGGGCCAGACTGGCCATTGGTTCCAATGTGGTGGTCAATACCAGGGTCAGAGCGGCCATGGAAGACGAATACCAGGAATACAAGGACATGGTGCGCAAGGCCATGCCCGTGGGCCGAACTCTGGACAACCTGGTGGCCCAGGCAGCAGGACAGCTGGGAGACGTGGAGCCTATCCTGGGCAGGCTCATGGAGGAGCACCCCCATTTGAGCGATGAGCTGCATACAGTGCAGGAGTTCATGGACCAGGCCAGACAACGCCTGGACATGGCCCAGCGGGAAAGTGCAAGCAGTCTGGCTCAGGATGCGGCCCGCAACGGGGTTAATCTAAGTGTCTATATTTCCCGCCTGGTCAGCCTGGAAAACAGCCTTGAGGCTGCTGAGCGGCTGGCGGAAATGTCCAGCAGATATCTGGAGCAGGTCAGTGCTGTGGAACAGAGGATAAAAGAGCTCAGTGCGGCCAGGAAAGAGCAGTTTCAGGCTTATATGGATAAAGTGGGCGAACTGGGGGATTATGATCAGGACTACATAGACCAGGCCTTTGAAAGCATGCGTGAGCATGACCCTCTGCCCCGGGAGAAGGCCGTGCTGAAGCTTTTGACCACGCATGTTGAGGATTTCAGCCAGAAGCGCCGTGCGGACAGGGAAGGCTGGTTTAAAGAGTATGAAGAGGTGTTCAAGGAGTTTGATCAGTAATTTTTACCGTTGTGGTGCATATCAAAAGGAGGAAAGCATGAAAGGGTCCAGGGTGATTATATTGCTGGTTTTTATGGCCGTGATTCTGTCCGGGTGCGTTACCGGTTCTGATCAAAGGCGGACCAAGGCCGAGGGTACAGCCGTGGGTGCTGCAGCCGGAGGTCTGGCCGGATATCTAATCGGAGACGGCAGGGGGGCATTGATCGGGGCCGCGGCCGGAGCAGGCCTGGGGTATCTTGTGGGCCGGGAGGTGGCCAAGCGTAAGGCTGAGTACGCCACTCAGGAAGAGTTTCTGGAGGCTGAAGCCGCCCGGACAGCGGAATACAATGAAACCATGCGCGAGTACAACGATAGAAGCAGGCAGGAACTGGCGGCCCTGGAAGAAGAGGTGGAATCCCTGCGACAGGCCTATGAAGAAGGTGCAGAGGAGAAAGACACTCTGCTGGCCAGACAGGCAGAGGTTCAAAAACGTATCCAGGAAAATGAAGAACTCGAAGAAGAACTGAAAAGCGAGCTGGCCATCCAGACGGCCATCATAGAAGAGGAAAGGCAGAGCCTGCCCGAGGATGACCCGCATATAGCCGCCCTGGAAAAGGAAGTGCAGGAACTGCAGGCCAATATCGCCGCCCTTGGCGAGGGCAGCGCCCAGCTGGCCAGCATAGATGAGAGGCTGTCCATATGAGATACTTATACTTACCGGTTTTAATCTGCGTTTTACTTTTTGCCGGGTGCGGCGCTTCCCAGGATCCGCGCGAGGGAGGATTTTTCGGAGGCATAAGCGGCCTGGGCTCGGGGGCTTATGAAGAAAGGGTGGAAGAGCGCGAACAAAGGCTCAGTCGTTTACAGCAGATACAAAAGGATTTGGATGCTGAAAGCCGGGAAATCGACGCCCAGAAGACCGATTTGCGCGAACAGATTGAGCTTGAAAGGGCACACCTGGAGGAGAT
>PWSL01000242.1 GCA_003563255.1 Desulfonatronospira sp.
GGCAGAGCCCACAGAGAGAAGAGCAGGAGGAAGAGGTATCAGTATTCATATCCACAGAGCCGGTGGCTATGAATAACAAACTCCCCGCCTGGGGCGGAGAACCTTTTTCATTGCCCCGGCTCAGGGCAATGAAAAAAAGACTTCTCTCTTCTCCCAGGCTCGGTGCCTCTAGCAAGTCTTCGAAGCGGGCGAGAGACAATAATTTCCTATGCCTTGGCCCAAACATACGTTCATTTTGGCTTTGAGCCTTTTTCCGGCTACTTAAGGCTATAATCCTGCTGACGCTAAATTCTGAAGCTGAACTGATCGCGAATGTACACTATTCTCTGACCGGCGGTAAAGGTGCAGGCGATCAGGAATACGCTCAGCCCGATCCAGAGCAGAGCCTCTGCCGTCCCCGGAAAAACCATGAGCAGGAAGGCCCAGACCAGCAGGTAAACCACTCTGACCGGCCTGGTCATAATACCTGTGTCCCCGTCAAGTCCTGCAGCCTCGGCCCGGGCCTTGACATAGCTTATGAGATATATGCTTATAATGACCAGGAAAAATAATATGGTGGCTTCCAGTACCCAGCGACCATCCAGCCAGAAAAGAACCCAGAAGCCCATCAGAAAAAAAGTATCGCTGATGCGGTCCAGGGTGGAATCCAGAAAAGCTCCAAAATCGGATTTGAGTCCTGTATCCCGGGCCAGCAGGCCATCTGCGGTGTCTGCAATACCGGCCAGCATTATCAGCAATAAACCCCAGAAAGCATGTGCTGAAAAGCCCAGGGGAACCATAACGGCAAATATCAGACCGGCAAAGGTAACCCGGTTGGGGGTGATACCTCTGTTTTTTATCCAGGGCAAAACCGCTTTTTCCAGGCCGCGATAATAAAGCCTTCCCAGGCTGCAATCCCTCAGTGACATAGTATATTAACTCCCTGCATGCATACAAAATGAACCGGACACAAAGAGAAGGAAATCTCAATATCGACTCAGAGTCTTTTAACCTTGTGTGCCTTTTTTTACAAGCTTTACATTTCTGCCCCATAAATATAATAATACAACCTTCCATCTGGATGAATAAAACCCGATTGGGGACTGTCCCGCACCTACCAGGTTGCTCTGTTAAGTATGAGCATTGTTTCGAAAAACCAAACCAGAAGACGGCACATTATGAAAGCACCCATCGATTTCAAGATTTTTTTTCACTCCGGGGCCAGAGAGCATTTGAATAAACTCATTGGGCTGGCCTTGAAGGAAGACGGTCAGGATCTCACTTCCCGGGCCGTTTTTGGACCGGAGGACACGTGCACTGCATCTATTTTGGCCAGGCAGGAGACATTGGTGGTGGGACTGCCCCTGATCAATATGATCCTGGATCGAATTCCCGGAAAGGGAGAAGTAACCTTAATGGTCCAGGAAGGCTCGCTTGTGGCATCTCAAACTCTGGTGGCCCATGTCAGTGGGCATTGCCGCAAAATTCTGCAGGCCGAAAGGATCATCCTGAACTTCATGGCCAGGCTCTCAGGTATTGCCAATCTTACCAGGGCTTATTTTCAGGAAATTCAAGGTACCGGAGTCTTTCTTCTGGACACCAGGAAAACCACCCCCGGGCTTCGCTATCTGGAAAAGTACGCCGTGCGCCTGGGCGGGGGATTGAATCACCGGCTGGACCTTGAGGAAATGCTCATGCTGAAAGATAATCACATCGACCAGGCCGGGGGCATATCAGGGGCCGTAACATTGCTGAAGGATACCTACTACTCATCCTGCCCCCCCATTGAAGTGGAATGCCGCACCCTGGATGATGTCAGGGAAGCGGTCAATACCGGTGTGGACCGCATTATGCTGGACAACATGGGCATCCATGAAATACGAGCAGCCCTGAAAGACATATCAGAAGCAGGACTGGAGAGCGAGATCAGCGGAGGCGTCAGCCTGCACAATATCCGGGAACTGGCCCTTCTGGGTCCCACGTACATTTCCGTCGGCGCCCTGACCCATTCGGCTGTGGCAGCCGATTTCAGCATGAGCATGGATGCTTGAGATTTATTTCTAGGCATCCCCCTGAATGGTTACGTTGAACAGATAAAAAAGGACTGGATATGTCAGATACTTCTCTGGAGACACAGGTTCTGATTATCGGTTCCGGTATAGCCGGATGTACCGCAGCCCTTCACCTGGCACGCGAAGGACGCGAAGTCCTGCTGGTATGCTCCGGTTCGTCCATGGATGAATGCAACTCTGCACTGGCTCAGGGAGGAATAGTCTACAAGGCCCCTGATGATACTCCGGATATGCTGGAAAAAGACATCCTCACTGCGGGGTGGAATCATAACCATCTCCAGGCGGTCCGATACCTCTGTCTGAGAGGCCCGGAAGTGGTTCAAAAAATCCTCATCGAGGACCTTCAGGTGCCCTTTGACAGCCTGGACGGTTCTTTTCATCTTACCCGGGAGGGTGGTCACAGCCTGGCCAGGGTCCTGCACTGCGCTGACTACACCGGCCGGGCCATAATGGCTGCCTACCATGAGGCTGTTAAAAAGGAACCCAACATACGGGTGCTTACCGGGCATACCGCCGTTGACCTGCTCACCACCCATCACCACTGCACCCGCCGGGAAATCAGATACCACCTGAACAACCGCTGCCTGGGTGCTTATGTCCTGGAGCAGGCCACCGGCAATGTTCTCAAGGTTTTGGCGGACTACACCGTCCTGGCCTCCGGGGGCATGGGCCAGATTTATCTCAATACCACCAACTGCAGGCTCTCCCTGGGCTCCGCAGTTTCCATGGGCCACAGGGCCGGGGCCAGAATGATGAATCTGGAGTTCATCCAGTTTCATCCCACAGCCCTGTTTCACCGTGGTCCGCGCAAGTTCCTTATAACCGAAGCACTGCGCGGCGAGGGAGCGGTCCTGGTCAACTCCCGCGGGGAACCCTTCATGCACAAGTATGACTCCAGAAAAGACCTGGCCCCCAGGGATGTCGTCACCAGGGCCATAGTGGATGAAATGCTTGTCACCCATGAGGATATGGTTTTTCTGGACGCCGCCACCCATATCCAGAACCCGGATAAAAGATTTCCCACCATTTTCAAAAAATGCCTGGAACTGGGCATAGACATACGCGATCAGCTGATCCCAGTGGTACCGGCAGCCCATTACTTCTGCGGTGGAATCCTGGTGGACACTACAGGAAAAACAACCATAGAACGTCTTTTCGCCGCCGGGGAATGCGCCTGTACCGGTCTGCACGGTGCCAATCGCCTGGCCAGCACCTCACTTCTGGAAGCCCTGCTCTGGGGGCAGACCATCGCCGAAACCATAACTTCCAGGCATGCCTCAAGGTCCAAATTAAGCCAGAGGACTAAAGCCTCTGTGCCGGACTGGAAGTTTCTGGGAAACAAGCAAAATGAGGATCCGGTGCTCATAGCCCAGGACTGGGCCACCATCAAGAATACCATGTGGAATTACGTGGGAATAAACAGAACCAGGCCCAGGCTGCAGCGGGGCTTTGAGGACATGCGCAATCTGAACAAGAGACTGCACGACTTTTACAGGGAGACACCCATATCCCAGTCCCTGGTGGAGCTTTTTCATGGCTGTTACTCTGCCTATCTCATTACCACGGCGGCACTGCGCAACAAGCAGAGCCTGGGTTGTCACCACAGGCATGAGGAGTAAAAAGATTGGATAAGAGCACTCCTTTATCTTGAGTTGCGGGCGTAGCCCGCTTTAGGCGCTTAGCACAAATTTCAAACAAACATGTTGGTCGTTAAAATCGGTTCCTGGTTACCTCTCGTTCCCAGGCTCCAGCCTGGGAACGCTTAGTTCTTGCGGCTCCAGCCGCTTCTTA
>PWSL01000440.1 GCA_003563255.1 Desulfonatronospira sp.
AAGCGGCTGGAGCCGCAAGAACTAAGCGTTCCCAGGCTGGAGCCTGGGAACGAGAGGTAAAGCGGCTGGAGCCGCAAGAACTAAGCGTTCCCATGCTGGAGCCTGGGAACGAGAGGTAACCAGGAACCGATTTTAGCAACCAACATGTTGGTTTGAAATTTGTGCTAAGCGCCTAATAGCTCCCCCGGAGATAGCATCTCCGGGCCGACGTCCCGCTTCGGCGGGACGTTTCTTTTTTCAGCCAACGGAGTCAGCCCCACTCCGATCCCTGGGTATCAGAAAAGCCTGAAAAAACCTCGTCTTATCAAATTCAGGCCAAGTAACCATTTTTTTCAGTGGATTACAAGGGAAAAACTTGTGGTTTTGAGTGCGGGTCAGGGCACAGGCATAAATTGCTGACAGGGAAAGATACTCAGTATCCAAGTTCGACGTCTTCCCTGCGAAGAAAAATTGGCGGGACCTCGATGAAAGGGTATGCGGCACGTCTTCCCGCCCCGGCTCATCAGGCACTTCAAATTTGATGTCTGAAAAATCCAGACCCAAAGCATGAAGCTTCTTCAACGCACCTGCTTGAATACCTGGCAATGTGACGTAGAGAGAGCGCAATGCATCTTTGACAAGTTCTAGGGATTCGTCGTCGGTGTATGCGCGAGTAGTTTCGTAAGTTTCCCGTTTCTTCCTTGCTCTGGCAATTAGGTCGCTAGGCTCTAATCGCTAGGCTCTAATCGATAGAACTCCGGGTCCCCCTTACTATCCTTTACCGTCATAGAAATACCTTGAGCAAGGGTACGTTCCAATTGATCCGCCACCCATTCATTTCCTTCCGGCGTTCGAAGAATATCGATCAACTCTTTGTACACTTCCAGCCCTCCTGTAGGACAGGTCTTGTGAAATCAAACCAGTGATCACCCGTCCACTCACCTGTTGAGATATACGAACAAGCTCAATCAATGATCAAAAATTCGACCCAAGCCAGCAATAACACGTAATGGGACAGCTAAGAGCAATACTTCGGAAAGAGGCCAAAAGCCCTCTGAACCTTTGAAACCCCTTTAGGTTTCAGCAGGGCAGACCAGGAAACGGGCAGAAAGCCGGATACTCAGGCCGCAATAGCTGGACAACCCTGGCCGGCAGGGCGATAATGACCTCTGAATGGGATTTGAGCAGATCTATAGCCCGGATTTACATGATTTTCAAGATATATGAGCAGGTTTGGTCAAAATTGAGGCAGAAAATAAAGAAATGTCTTCAACACTGGATTTCCCAGGTTATCACCGCGTTTCCAGGGAAGATGTCATCTATGTAGCAGAATCGCCCGCTTGACCGCTGAAAACCATGAATATCTGCTGGTGCTCCCGCTGGCTTGGCAATAGTTGTTTGAAATTCAGTTTCCCCCTCGATTTGTCAAAATGCCACCTGCCCTGGCTGTCACCCGGGCTGACTGGTTCGGCGGGCTTTTTTACATATGGGCTGTGTGTTCAGAAGACGTATAGGGCTTTATCATACGCAATTCTCTTTCTTCTGAATTTTTAGCACGATATAGGTCCCAACGAAGCTGCATATTCATCCAAAAATCCTCTGACATGTCAAAAAATTTTGCCAGACGTAATGCTGTACTGGGTGTAATACCGCGCCGCCCATTTACAATCTCGTTAATTCGCTGGTACGGAACATGAATCGCCTTAGACAAATCTCGTTGCGTTATTGACAGTGGAGCCAAAAATTCCTCCATCAACATTTCTCCCGGGTGCGTCGGCTCTCTGTATTTCGGAATTCTGATCATGATATTCTCCAAAATTTTCAATGATAATCGACTATTTCAACATTATCTGCATTGCCATTTTCCCATTTAAAACATACCCGATACTGATCATTGATTCGAATGCTGTACTGCCCATAACGATCCCCTGAGAGGGCTTCCAAGCGATTTCCCGGCGGAACTTTTAAATCGTCAAGGTTTGTTGCGGAGTCAACCTGCTCCAGTTTTCTCGCAGCTAAAATCCAAAGATATTGCGGGCATAATTTTCGGGCAGCCTTGCTGTTTTTCCCATCGAAAATATCTTCTGTACCCTGATCTTTAAATGATCGTATCATGAAATCACAGTAACACGGTATTCATGCTATGTCAATCCTTTATAGCCGAACGCTGGAACTTTGCGGCGAGTGAAGCGAGTCCGCAACAGTGACTGGTTAACCACTAATTATTTCATTTAAACCATCTATAATGAGAGCCAGCTCTTCATCAGATGCTTTTGTTATTTTCTTGCTGATTCGCTTTTTGGAAAGAAATCGAATCTGACTGATCTTTACCCAGAATTATTTTGGAAGCCCGATGTTTCAAGCTCCGAGGCGCAGCTTTTTGCGTCGGCTGAATTAGCTTTGTTGGACGAAGCCGCTACGCGGCAGACAAGGCCTCGGAGGAGACCTTGCCGGCCAGGGCCAGAAGCAGGAGAAGACGGTCATGACAACACGCCTGAATCATTTGCATATGTGCTGCTCATAAATGATCCTTAATTGATATGGTTGACAATCATCTGGTATCATATATAATACCTGAATGAACCTGAATCAAATCGTCCTTGACACCAATGTGATAGTTTCGTCCTTGAAATCAAGGCGTGGAGCTTCGTTCAGGCTGATATCCCTGATCGGCTCCAGCCGGTTTGAAATCAATCTGTCGGTTCCCGTAATCATGGAATACGAGGATGTGCTTACCAGGAATCAGGACCAGCTCGTGTTTTCCAGGGCGGACATTGAAAATTTTCTCGACTACCTTTGCAGCCAGGCCAGGCACCATGATATCTATTTTCTGTGGCGGCCGGTTCTCAAAGATCCAGGTGACGACATGATCTTGGAACTGGCCGTCACCTCAAATTCTGACTGCATTGTCACCTTCAACAAGCAGGATTTTGCCCAAGCATCAAAATTCAGCATTCATACAGTAACCCCAAAAGAATATTTAAAATCAAGGAGGATGATATGATTACCCTGAGTATCCGTCTGCCGGATTCCCTCCATGAACGTCTCAAACAGATGGCCGAAAAAGAAGGAGTCTCCATGAACCAGTTCATAGCTTTGGCCTTGTCGGAAAAGATCTCGGCCCTGCACACCCTGGATTATCTCAAAGAACGTGCAGCCAGGGGCGAGCGCCGGGAGTTCGAAGCCATTCTGTCCAGGGTGCCGGATGTGGAGCCGGAAGAACAGGACAGGCTTTAGGATTCACCCCGGATCTCTTGCCCCCTGCCGGGGCCAATCCTGGATTCTAGTTCACCTTGAGAATGCTTATATATTGGACAAAACACCCCTGTCACACCAACCACGCTGGAGGAGGTGCATCAACATGCAAAAGAAGCTTACATGGAAAAGTGAGTACTTGGTCCAGCTTCGCTGAGTTTCATCAGGGAGCGGCAAAACCGCCCGTGTGCAACGAAGTTGCCAGTGCCAAAAAGATCTTCTCTGGCACGGGAAGCCTTCAGCTTCACACGGGTGCTTTGCACACACGGTTTTAGGCACAAGACCAATCTCAAATTGTTGATTCCTGTCCTGAAGAAGCTCAGTGGCATTGTTTCTGTCCTTTTTTATATCAAACTGAACCCGGCTGAGGCCTTTTTGCCTGAGCCCCTTTACTTGCTCCTCCTCGGCCTGCAAAGCCTGGTTGATCACGTTCTGCGAAAGCTGAATATTTGATGTATATTCACTTAGGCAGTAAGTAGAAACAATCTTTACAAAAGTATTGACTTCTCGTTTTGTGCAGACGCCGATGGCATAGAGTGGGGTTTAAAACTCTTCTCTTATCGTTCCCACGCTCTGCGTGGGAACGTTTTTCGATCCAGCACTC
>PWSL01000124.1 GCA_003563255.1 Desulfonatronospira sp.
AAGGCAGGTGGGATGACGTGGTGGTCATTTTCAGACTGCTGAAAAAGGACCATTCCTTAGAGGTCTTTGAAAGGCTGGAGGCCGGCATGCAGGAGAAGCTTGTTCAATCCTTCACCCATGAAAAAGCCAACGAAATTTTTGAGAGAATGGAACCCGACGACAGGGTCAGGATGCTGGATGAGCTTCCGGCCAAGGTAACCAAAAGGCTCCTGGACAGCCTGACCAAAGATGAGCGTAACAAAACTGCACTTCTGCTCGGATATCCTGCTCAGACTGCAGGCCGGATCATGACTCCTGAATATGTCAGCCTGAAAGAGGATATGACCAAGGAACAGGCCCTGGAATGGGTAAGTGCCCAGCGCAAGAGCGCTGAGACTGTTTATGTGCTTTACGTTACTGATGCCAGCAGAAAGTTATTGGGAGTACTATCTCTCGGGGACCTTGTTTCTGCAGCAAAAGACGCCAGGATCAGGGACATTATGAGCACGCAGGTACTTAAGGTCCGCACCCATACGGATCAGGAGAAAGTGGCCGAAATGCTCAAGGATAAAGATCTGCTGGCCGTTCCTGTGGTGGACCAGGAAAACCGTCTGGTGGGAATAGTCACCGTGGACGACGCCATGGACATAATGGAACAGGAAACCACTGAAGACATGTTCAAAAAAGCGGGCATCGGCTCCATGATTTACAAGAGGGAGGAGACCAGGAGTACAGGACTTATTTCTGGATCTGTGTGGCATGTGTGGAAAGTCCGCCTGCCCTACCTGATTATCACTCTTATGGGGGGAATGCTGGCCGGAGGTGTTATAGATGCCTTCGAAGAGACCCTGGAGGCCGTAGTGGCCCTGGCCATATTCATCCCGGTTATCATGGATATGGGCGGTAATGTCGGCACTCAGTCCTCGACAATCTTTACCCGGGCCTTTGTCCTGGGCCATATAAATATGAGCAGGTTTATTCGTCACTTTCGAAGGGAGGTCAGCATAGGTGCAGGAATGGGTGTTTTTCTAGGAGTTGCGGCCATGCTTATAGCCATTGTCTGGCAGGGCATACCCGAACTGGGCTACGCTGTAGGGCTTTCACTGTTCTTGACAGTTACCCTGGCTACAGCTCTGGGTTTTTTGACTCCATACGTGCTCATCAGAATGGGCCTGGACCAGGCTGCGGGCTCTGACCCGATTATTACAACAGTCAAGGATATCTCGGGGCTGGCAATTTACTTCACAACCGCCAGCATCTTCCTCAGTGCCTGGCTTAATTAGTCATAAAAGCTGACTTACAACTTAAAGATCCTTGAATTTGATCGCAAGATTTATACACAAGCAAAACATCAATCCCGCTCTGGGTGAAAATGCGGCTGGATGGCTGGCAGCTGTCGCACCGCTTTTTCACCCAAGGCGGCCTTGGGAGCATTAACAGCCATGACGGACCTCATGTCATATTCTTTTGAAATATTTCTGCCACTGGCGGCGGTTGCAGTTTTTGGAGCAGCTGTGGGCATTGAAAGGCAGTGGAGGCAAAGAATGGCCGGTCTGCGGACCAACACTCTGGTATGTATTGGAGCGGCCTGTTTTACCCTCATGTCCATGATGGTTGAAGATGATGTCAGTCCTACCCGGGTAGCCTCGCAGGTAGTTACCGGAATTGGCTTCTTAGGGTTCGTCATAAAATAAGTGTTGCATAATGCTTGCATAGCTGCCTATGCCCATTGCGCCGCCTGGATAAAACCGTGATCTGGGGTGTCATGCATATCCGGTTGATGGTGTTGCCCAGAAAAAAACTCAACACCCTGCCTCATTATCTGTCCCGTGTGTCCAAATTTTGGACACAATCAACAGTCTGATTTTATTCACTTATACTTTTCTCATCAGTTTCATGTCTGAATAGAACACAAAAATCACCCTGCTCTTGTATGTTTTCCACTGCTTCACTGCATAAAGTTTAATCCAGTCATATGAGCTGACCGCTGAGCCATGCCCCTTGCCGGAAGCCATCGCCCATGGTGGCACGATGCTTGCCCTGTTAAAATGTACGGTTTTATTTCCTTATCACTACAGCGAAACTTATTTATTGACCTCCGGGGACTGGCTCTTTTGCCGTCGGGATTTTTGAGCAGTTGACAGTTTTCCATCGGCAAAAGTGCCTGTCCCCAATTGAGATACCATACTGTATTTTATAAGTTTCGCTGTAGTGTTATGGATTTACAGGTAAAGCTTTTTGGGCTGTTTTATAATATTATTAATTACTTTGAGGAGGAGCCATGAAACAAATGAACATCGGCGGCAGTGAAGATCACGGCGGGTCCACCAGGATCTCCCGTAGAACCTTTGTCAAGGGGGCAGCAGTTACAGGCGCCGGCCTGGCCATGGGAGGACCCACCCTCAGGGCGCTCAGCACGGACACGGCCCATGCTGCGCCCGGAGTTATGCAGGGTGAATGGAAAAGCAGCTTCTGTACAGGATGCACCACCTGGTGCTCCCTGCAGGTCTTTGTGGTGAACGGACGGGCAATCAAGATGCGGGGACACGAGCATTCCCAAACCAACAGCACATACTGCTGCCCGCGCGCGCACCTGGCCCTGCAGCAGCTCTATGATCCGGACCGGGTCAAGACCCCTATGAAGCGGACCAACCCCAATAAGGGACAAAATGAAGACCCGGGTTTTGTACCTGTTTCCTGGGACGAGGCCCTGGACATGCTGGCGGATAAAATTATGGAACTTCGAGACAACCGCGAGACCCATAAGTTTGTTCTATTCCGGGGCAGATATACTGCGGTAAACAGCATGTTTTACAGCAGCGTCCCCAGAATAATCGGCTCTCCCAACAACATATCTCACAGTTCCATCTGCGCCGAGGCCGAGAAAATGCGCTATTTCCTGGATGGACAATGGGCCTACATGCAGTACGACATGCCCAGGACCAGATACGTGTTATGCTGGGGCGCAGACCCCCTGGTGGCTAATCGCCAGGTTTCAACGGCCCTGAGGGACTGGGGTGAGGTCCTGGATAACGCCCGAATCTGCTCTATTGAGCCCAGGCTGTCCGGCACCGGTTCCAAGTGCGATGAATGGCTGCCGGTCAAGCCGGGATATGACGGAGCCCTGGCCTGTGCCATGGCCCATGTGATCCTCACCGAGGGCATGTGGTACAAGCCTTTTGTGGGCGACTTCAAGGACGGAGAAAACCGATTCAAACCCGGGCAAAGCGTACCTATACATACCTTTGAAGAAAATCACACCCATGGCCTGGTCAGATGGTGGAACCTGCACGTCAAGGATACCACCCCTGAATGGGCGGAAAAGCTCTGCGAAGTTCCTGCTGACCAGATCAGAAGGGTTGCCCTGGGATTTGCCGACGCCGCTCCCAGATGCATGGTCTGGGTGGGCGGAGGGCCTGGAATGCAGCCCCGTGGATCCTACGCTTCCATGGCCACCTACGCCCTCAACGGCCTTACCGGAGGCATCGACAATGAGGGCGGGGTCCTGGCCTACAATTCCAATAACTATCATGGCCTGCCGTCCCATAACGACTTTATAGACTCCATTGCTGAAGAAGGTAATCAAAAGGAAAAGATCGATCAGCGCGGACGTCTGGAATGGCCCAACCTTGCCCGTGGGGTGTCAGGAGGCGGTGTGAACACCAACAACGTAGCCGACGCCATGCTGGACGAAGATCCCTACCTGCCCAAAGTGGGCATGGGTTATTTCGCCAACTTCAATTTCTCCTGTCCGGGCACGCAGCGCTGGGCCGAGGCCATGAAAAAGTTTGAATTCTTCGCCCATATGACCACCCACGCCTCTGAGATGTCCTGGTACGCCGATGTGGTCCTGCCGGTGAAAAACTGCATGTACGAGCAGTGGGCCACCCTCAGCCATTCGAGCCATAAGCATACTTCAGCCGCCATCAGCAGTCCCATGGTGGATTCCATCTGGGACGCCAAGGCCATGGAAACAGAGATACCCTGGATGCTGGCGGAAAAACTGGCTGAACGCGGCTTTGACAACCTGCTCAACTTCTACAAAACATTCAAGGACCCCGAGACCGGCAGAGAACCCACAACCGGCGAGGAACTGGACCTGTATTCCCTGAAAATCAGGACCCAGCGGTACTGGGATCCCAGCAAGCACCAGGGTGGAGACAGGTTCAACAGTTGGGATGAATTCAAGGAAATCGGCTGCTGGAATTCGGATGAGTACGAATACCGCCACCGCTGGAGCAACATGGGCACCAAGACAGGCAAGTTCGAATTCTATAGTGAGACCTTAAAGGAAGCCCTGGAAAAACACGCAGAAAGGCACAACGTCAGCGTAGACCGCGTCCTGGAGGTCTGCAACTACGAAGCCAGGGGGGAGATGGCTTTCATACCCCACCATGAAAACCCCTACGAATGGGGGGACCCGGAAGAATATCCCTTCAAGTTTGTGGATTACAAGTCCAGGCTCAATCGAGAGGGACGCTCGGCCAACTGTGCCTGGTACAACGAGATGAAGGACGTGGATCCAGGCGATATTCCATACGATGATGTGGCCAAGCTCAATCCCAGGGATGCCGAAAGACTGGGGCTCAAAGCCGGAGACAAGGTACGCCTTACTTCTCCCATCGGCAGCATTACCTGCACGCTCAACACCTGGGAAGGATGCATGCCCGGCACTGTTGCCAAGTGCTTCGGCCAGGGACACTGGGCCTACGGACGCTATGCCTCCAAAGTTTTCGGTCAGGAGGCTCACGGAGCCAACAACAATGATATCATTCCCGCGGACAACGACCGCCTGAGCGGCTCTACAGCGTTTTACGGCCACATCCGTCTTAAAGTGGAAAAAGTATAGAGGAGGATAGATAGATGCCAAGATATGCCATGGTCATAGATCTGCAGCGCTGCGGGGGATGCGGAGCCTGCATTACCGGATGCAAGAACGAAAACAACCTGCCTGAAGGGGTGCGCTGGTCCAACAAGATGACCGAGACCCTGGGCACATTTCCCAATGTTCGATATTACTACCGGCCCACGCTTTGCAATCACTGCGAGAACGCTCCCTGCGTGCGCGGTTGCCCCACCCGGGCTCTACACAAGGTCGAGGGCGGCATAACAGCCCACGATCCCAACAAGTGCATCGGATGCCGCTACTGCCTGGTGAACTGCCCTTACGGGGTGATCAACTATACCTGGAACAAGCCGCACAGGGAATGGGAAAATGATGACGCGGTGATACCCGACTGTACCATGTCCCCACGGGAACAGGCCCGGGCCCTGGATGTGCCCAACTGGCCCCTGTACAACCCGGACCCGGACTACAATTATCAGGCCATCCGGCCCACCGGGGTTGTGGAGAAATGCCATTTCTGCCGCCACCGCGTGGTCAACGGTGAGCTGCCCTGGTGTGTGGAGGTCTGCCCATGTGATGCCCGTATCTTCGGAGATCTGGACGACCCGGACAGTCTGGTAAACCGGTTGCTCGGACTGTTCCGGGCGGAAAAACTCCGGCCGGAACTGGGTACTGAGCCCAGAGTGTTTTATGTCAGGGAATTCTGCCCCTGCGTGTACGAAGCTGGCAAGGGCATGATCTAAGATCTTCATATTCTGTGTAATACCCTGTTGTTGCCGGAAAACACCTTGAACATCACCCGGAAATGCAGTCAAGATGCATTGCATCCGGGACACATCTACAGGAGGTTTTTTAAATGAGTAAAGCATGGTTCGGCCTGCTGGGGATAGGCCTGCTGATAGGGCTTTTCACGGCCCTGACAGTAGTAGTCAGAGGCCTTGGGGTATATAATCTCAACGACGTAACATTCTGGGCCATGCCCATGGCCGGATATCTTTTCTTTGCCCTTACAGCGGCCGGGTTGACCCTCTTGTCTTCCCTGCCCTCCATCTTCGGGCTCAAGGAATATTATCCATTTGCCAAACGTGCGGCCCTGCTGGCCTTTGCCGCTCTGCTGGTGGGCATCATGTGCAAGGGCCTGGATCTGGGTCCCATGTCCACTCTGCTTAATACCGTCTGGATAGGTCTGTCGCCCAATCCCGCATCCCCTATATGGTGGATGGCGGTCCTGTATGGTTTTTATCTGACCTTTGTGCTCATCAAATTCTACTTCATCAACAAGGGTGAATGGCATACTACCAGAAGCTGGACAGGAGGCCTGCTGGCCCTGGGCCTGATGATCATGGCTTACACAGCGCTCAGCGTTGTATTCGGCACTGCTGATGCCAGGCCAGCATTCTTTGGACACTTTACCGCCCTGTACTTCGCGGTTACAGCCCTGACCAGCGGCATGGCGGCCATAGTCCTGGCCTCTTTTGTACAGACCGCAATCCGGGGCGGTATGTCCCATCAGGAGGAGCATGCCTTTGACAAGGTGGCCAAAATCTTTGCCGTGATGCTGGCCATAGCCCTGTTTGTGTTTATCCTCAGGGCCATAATAGGCTACACCTCTTTGCAGGTTGAATTCCAGGGCTTCAGGTATATCGCCGGGACAGGCATCTACCAGATGGAACTCTGGCTTGGCCTGATAATCCCGCTGATCCTGATGGTCGTCCCTGCCATACGCAAGACCGCGGCAGGCAAGGTGGTGGCTTCTGTACTGGCCCTGGTGGGCATGTTCGCCGGAAGGCTGGTAATGCTTTTGTCGGCCCAGGTAATGCCCATTGGTGCCATGGCTGAAACCAGGCCGGAGATTGTTACCTATACCCCGAGCTTTTTCGAGTGGGGCACAATCATCCTGGCCCTGTCCCTCTGCTTGATGATTTACTCTCTGGGGGTCAAGTACCTGAATCTGGAAGCAACTCCGGAACATTAACAAAATGCCCGGGGGAAGCACCCTGCATCTCCCGGGCATTTAAAAAATTATAAAGGTTGCATATGAAAATGCAGGTCTACAAATCATTAGCAGATTGCTACTTCCAGCCAGATGAAAAGCTGGTGCAGGCAGTGCAAAGAATAAGCCCCGCGATAGAGGAATGGGACCAGGACCTGCTGGAACCGGCCCTGGAAATGCAAAAGGCCATGGAAAGCCGGGATAAGGAAATGCTTGCCCTGAAAAAAGAATACTCCAGGCTTTTTGTTGGACCCTTTGAGCTGGCTGTTCCTCCCTACGGCTCAATTTATTTTCAGCACAACATGCAAAACCAGCAGATTATGGACGACTCCGCCGTAGAAGCGCAAAACGCATACCGCAAAGCAGGTGTGAATATGTCTGAAGACTTCAATGACCCCCCGGATCATATCGCTGTTGAGCTTGAATTCATGTACTATCTGCTTTACCACGAAAGCCAGGCCCTGGAAAATAAAGACCAGGCAAGCGCCATTGATTTTCGAACCCAGAGGCTGGACTTTTTAAAGAGACACCTGGGTCTGTGGGGTCCTGTTTTTGCGGATACGCTCTTTAAAAACACCAGCTCCGACTTCTACCGCCACCTGGCCAGACTCACAAAATCGGTCATTTTAAAGGACAAGCAGGAACTGGGACTGATACGTCCATCTTGACCACTTTTTTGCCCTTTCCCTGGAGAGGGCAAAATTTGGCTGAAATTACATCTGCTAATCCGGATAAGCATTAAAAAGGAGAAGCAGCCATGCAAAAAAAGGTTTCTCTGCTGACAGGCCTGCTGAAAGGCCTGCTGCCAGGCCTGGCATTTCTGGCTGCAATCCTTTTTATGCCTTCAGGGGCCTTAGGCTCGGATTATGAAGTAATCACTTCCAGGACAGTTCCTGAACCAGATGCAGTTTTATCTGGAGAACTGGAAAAACCGGCCCTGGTAAACGTAGGCGTAGCAGCCTGTCCACCCTGTCGACGCATGGCCGGCGACCTTCTGGAACTGCAGGCAAACTATGATTCCATCTTTGAAACCCATTACTATGACATGCACAAACATTCCGGGGTCACGGAAAAGCTGGATATCCGCATGGTCCCCACTCAAATTTTTTTGGATAAAGAAGGAGAGGAGCTTTACCGCCACGAAGGCTACCTTTCCAGAAAGCATATCCTGGAAACCTGGGCGGACCTTGGCTATGATGTGCAGATAGTCGTGCCTTCACGTGGTGTGGGGGACTATTTGTCGCTGGACTATATTTTTTCCCGGCTCAGCCTGGCGGTACAGGGTGCTCCATTGACCGCCATGGCTGCAGCCTTTGTCTGGGGAATACTGAGCGTGATCCTGAGCCCCTGTCACCTGGCCAGTATCCCCCTGATTATCGGCTACATCAACCGCAGAAAGGTTGAAACCGCTGCCAGGGCTACAGTGTTATCCCTGATGTTTGCCCTGGGGATACTGATATGCATTATGGTTGTGGGTGTAATCACTGCAATGGCGGGGCGTCTCCTTGGCGACCTGGGTTCATTGCCCTATTACCTGGTGGCGATAGTCCTGCTGCTTTTTGGTCTCAACCTGGCAGGACTGGTGCCGCTGCACTGGTCCCTGGTAGACAGACTTGTTCCAAAAAACAGCAGCAAGAAAGGGGCAGTATTTCTGGGACTTGTCATTGGCGTGGGCCTGGGGCCGTGCACTTTTGTTTTCATGGCTCCCATGCTGGGACTGACTCTGTCCCTGGCATCGGCAGAGCAGGTTTTCGGGCTGTTGCTCCTGGGCATCTTTGCCCTGGCCCACTGTTTGCTTCTGGTGGCAGCAGGAGTGTCGCCAAGCTTTCTCTATTTCTTCCTGCGCTGGAATGAGCTGTCCCCGGGCTCCTCTGTACTCCGGAAAACCTGCGGCGTGCTGCTGATACTGGGAGGCATATACCTGTTTTATTACGCCTTATGACAACAAAAGGGAGACAGGCATAGCCGGGATCAGACACCGGAAAACTCTTTTGAGCGACCCGGATGTGCCCTGTTTTACATATTTTTTGGTAACTATTCACCAACCTGCTGGAGCACACTTCTACAGTGAGCAGTTACGCAGATTTAATCTTTCGGTTGCGGACCAGTACCGCCTTAAGAAGAAAATCTATCCATTATGCCATGTTTTTTAAGTTTGCCATACAGGGTGCTGCGGCCTATGCCCAGACGCTCAGCAGCCATTTTCTTGTTCCATCCGCAGGCCTCCATGGTCTCCAGAAGAAGGTTCTTCTCCTGATCTTCAATGGTTTTACGCCTGGCCGGCCTGGCTCCCTGCAGTTTCTCGGGAAGATCCTCCAGGGCTATGGTTTCGCCCTTGCACAGGACTACGGCCTGCTCCATGACATTTTCCAGCTCGCGCACGTTCCCTGGCCATGAATAGTCCAGAAGAGCCCGCATGGCTGAGGAGCTTATCTCATTGATCCTCTTTTCCTGCACTGCTGCAAAGCGTTCCAGGTAATGCCTGGCCAGAAGAGCCGTATCATTGCCTCTCTCCCGCAGGGGGGGCAGGTTGATGGGCACCACGTCCAGGCGATAGTAAAGATCCTCCCGAAAGCGCCCGGCCTTGACCTCTTCCAGAAGATCCTTGTTGGTGGCGGCCAGGATACGCACATCAACCTCAATACTCTTCTCCCCGCCCAGGCGCTCGAACTTCTGTGTCTGCAACACCCGCAAAAGCTTAACCTGGGCCGAAAGATCAACCTCGGCTATTTCGTCCAGAAAAACGGTCCCTCCCCTGGCCTGTTCGAAACGGCCCGGTCGCTGCCTGATAGCTCCGGTAAAGGCCCCTTTTTCATGTCCGAAAAGCTCGCTCTCCAGAAGTGTGGCAGGGTATGCTGAACAGTTGATGACCACAAAAGGGTTGTCCCTGCGGGAGCTGCGGGCATGAATCGCCTTGGCCACCAGCTCCTTTCCCGTACCTGATTCTCCTTGAATGAGCACTGTAACATCCGTAGGGGCCACGTCCTGGATTAGCCTGTAAATGGTCTGCATCCGGTAATCCCGGCCAATCATGCCTTCAAAGCCTGCAGACTCGGATACCCCCTGCTTGAGCTTTTTGATCTCTTCCTGGTGCAGTATTGCCCTGCGGATGGTGCCTGAAGCATGGGATAAAACCAGGCTTATCAGTTCCATGGAATCAGAGTCGCATTTGCATTTGCTGGAGCATGAGGCAAGCATAGCTCCGCACAGGATATCTTCATAGTAAAGAGGCACTACAACCTGCTTCTCTCCCAGAACGAAACCCTCAGGCAGGGGCAGCGATTCAAAGACCCGGCCGTCGATTCTCTCCACTCCCTGCAGGTTCTGCAGAGCGGCGTCAATACTCTGGGCGGTCTGCCTGTCGCTTACCGGGTATGTCCCCTTTTCCGTAATCACAAACAAGACATCCCGGTCCGGACCAAAAACCAGAATCAGGTTCGAAGGACAATGAATAATTTTCTTGATGCGGCGCATGAGATATCCGCCTATCTCATCCATATCGCTTAGGGCGGATACATTTCTGGCCACCTCACAGGTGGTCTGCATCCTCCTGTGGGCGTGTTCCAGGGCTTCGGCCCGCTCCTCGAGCCTGGTGGTATACTCCTGAATCCTGGAGGTCATCCGCCTGAAGGCATCAGACAGGGCCTGAATCTCTTTTTGACCCTGTACATTAAACTGCACATCCATTTTTTTTCCCGGCTCCACTTCCCCGGCGGCCTTTACCAGTGCAGCCAGGGGCCTGGTGATCCTGCTTATGAGCACCAGGCCGATAAAAAGGGCCGGTACAAGTATCACCAGGGCCAAAGAAAAAATGCCCTGCCACAGTTGAGCCACCTGCATACTCAGGTGCTCCTCGGAAAAACCCAGCCTGAGAACACCGGCACGGCCCTCAAACATGGGAACAGCCAGATCCAGGTATTTGTCTCCCTCTTTAGACATGATCTTCTTCAGACTGGATGTATGCTTGTCCAGGGGCTGGTTGGCATCGATAAGCTCTCTGGGGACCCCGTTTCCCTGGAACACTGCGGCCAGAATCTTGTCCTGGCGCTGTACAAAGAGATAGCTCACCTGTGGAGTGGTCTGCTTGTAGCGCTCCAGTCTTCTCTGCAGACTGACCAGATCGTTGGTCAAAACAAAATCGGTGCTCTCTTCTCCTAAAGTGTGCCCCAGATTCACCGCCTGGGCTTCCAGGAGCTCTTCCTGGCTCCTGGCGTAGTGGTGCGAGGCCAGCAGGGCCACTGCCAGAATGCTGAGCATAACCAGGCCGGCTATAGTCAGGATAAGGGTGCCCTTAAGGCTTAGCTGCATCTTGGTCTTCACAGGTCTTCAAGGTCTTGTAGATATCCCGGATAGAATCGTACCAATGCTCTTCAGCGGCGACAAACTTCTCGATCATAAGTGATGAAAGTATTTCTTTACCTTTGTCGTCCTGGTGCATACTGAGCAACACTTCTTTAAGCCTCTGGGCCTTGTCTTGGGATATGCCCGGAGAGGCCACTATGGGAGGTATCCCGAAGGGACGGGATTTTTTGATAATCCTGGTATTCTCGGTGATCTCGCTGCCGCTTTTATGAAAGTAATCCCAGATAAGATGATCCACTGCAGCTCCGTCCACCAGGTTTTTGGAAACGGCCAGGATGGAATTGTCATGGCTGTAGGTATAAATAATATCCTCAAAATATTCTTCGGGTTCAAAACCCATTTCATGCAGCCAGTAAAGGGGAACCATGCGCCCGGTATTGGAGTCTGGATCGGTAAAGGCAAAAGTTTTACCCTGCAGATCTTCCAGGCTTTCATACGGGCTGTTTTCATGAACTATGAGATAGGAATAATAGTGCCGGCTGCCGTCCACCACCGGAGCAGCCAGGAGATTGAACCCATGCTTCTCCCTGCCGCGCACGAAAGGTCCGGAACAGATAAAGGCCAGATCAATTTCGTTTTTGCCCAGAAGCTCATTGACCTCTTCATAGGTCTTGCGCTGCACGAACTCCAGGTCCATGTCCATTTCCCGGCTCAAGTAGACCAGAATCTCCCTGTAGGACTCAAAAGTCTCCCGCGGTGAAATCATGGCCCCCACCGCCGCCTTGAGCCTGGGCCTGTCCGAATAGCCGGGCTGCTCCTCATCCACTTCCACGGTATCTGAAAAATCAACCGTTACGTACTCGTCATCATTACTGCCGCAGCCCCAGAGTGTCATCAAGGACAGCAAAGCAACACAAAAAAACACCCTGCGAATTGTATATCCCATACGTTAAACTCTTAGGAAATAAGGAATAATAACCTATACGTTGTCTTATTGTTCCCACGCTCTGCGTGGGAACAATCTTCGGACGCTCCGCGTCCAAAATGACCGCAGGAGCGGTCGAACCCCACTCTATTGTGAAATATGCCCTGGAAAAAACTCCGGCTGAATAACAACATGTTTTTACATTCCGGTCAAGGCGGATCAATGGCAATGCTGACCATTTGTTTCGATTTGCTGTTCAGCATTTGGACATGAATAATCCTGCTGACACGCTCCCAAGGCTGCAGCCCACAGCCCGTCTACAGGTCCTGAAAACATGGCAGACATCCCTCGCCGGTGACAGTAGCCACAATGCCGCGCAGCTTATTGTCAATAAAAGCATGACTTTCTTCCATTTCCATAAGCCTGGCCCGTCCGGGTTCCAGTCGATTTTCCATGAACAGGGTTATAATGGACACCAGGCTGGCATAAAAGTCCTGATAAGCCTCTTCCAGGCCTTCAGCTTCCGGAAATGTATCTGTGAGGCTGTCTATAAGATCAAAAACTTCTAAAGACTGATTGGAGGCCTGGATCAAAAAATCCTCATCCTGTGCAAGTATACCGTTTTGAACTGACTGCCTGACCGCCTTGACCTTGCGCTCCAGGTCCAGAAACATGCCCATTTGGGCTTCGGTTAGCTCAAGGGTCTCCTCCTCTTTTTCCCAGTTGAAAATATCGGTGTACTGCAGCGCCAGCACCGCCAGGCCAGCTCCCAGCAATATGAGAACCGGGGCCATGATTTTCATCTTCATAATGCAACTCCTTGACAGCTTTCATCCGACATTCTTGCTTGCCGGATGCTGAACCTATAAATTACTTTTGAAATGATACCCTCTTGTTTCCTTTCTTACTGCGATTCCTTTACTGGAATATACCCGAGATCACGCACAGCTTCCTGACCTGTGCGCCCCAGACAAAAATCCAGAAAACCCTGCACCAGATCTTTGTTTTCTTCTTTATAAACCAGGTTAAGCTCCCTGCTGATGGGATAATCTCCAGCGACTATGCTGTCACGGTCCATGGAATAACCTTCAAGCTCCAGAATTTTGACAGGCATACCTTTATCCCGCAGATACTCGGAGGCGCCCAGGGACATATATCCCACCCCTCCGGGCATTCCAGCCACCAGGGTCACCCCGTCAAGATTGGAAGCGATTTCGTAGGCGGATTCATCCACCCGTCCATTCTCACTGTCTTCAGGATTGTCTGGATGATGTACCCCGGTATATTTTTCGAACAGATCAAGTGTAGAGCGGCCCATTTCCTTTGTAACCAGCACCACGCTGCGCTCCCAGTTCGTCAGTTCATTCCAGTTTTTTATCTCCCCGCAGAAAAGCCTGACAGCAGTATCGCGGTCTATACTCTCAACAGGATTGCGTTGATTCACAATGAAAACCAGGGCGTCTTTGCCTATGGTCACGTAATCCAGCTCCTTTTTTTCTTCCGGCGTCAAAGCCCTGGATACAGCCCCAAGAGGTCCATGCCCCTGAAGAACATGTTCAATTCCTCTGCTGCTGCCGCCTCCCTGGATCTGAACTGTCTGCCCGCTTTTGTGCTGATAATCGTCAGCCAGAACTTCTAGCACTGGCTGAATGGTGGTCGCCCCGGCAATATTCAGCACATTCTGTTCAGCACTGTCTGAGGGCGCTGCCGAACAAAACAGAGATCCAAGAGCAAAAAACCCCATTATCATTAACTTAACCTGCATCTTCAACACCTCATTTTTAAGTTGTATTTTCATGGCCAGGACAGAAGAAAGCTCTCGTGCAACATTCTGGATTTATAGTTTTTTTCAATCTTCAAATTTCTATGTGTGCTCACGCTGTAACCCTCTGAATCCATGAAGCATTCCTCTTCCACTATTAACACTACAGCGAAACTTATAAAAGAGTATGGTATTTCAATTGGGGACAGGCACCCCCGCACTTATTTTTCTAAAGGATGATTAACAGGTTTTAAAAATAAGTGCGGGGAGAGCCAGTCCCCGGAGGTCAATCATAAGTTTCTCTGTAGTGTTAACAGTGGAAGAGGAATGCTTCATGGATTCAGAGGGTTACAGCGGGAGCACACATAGAAATTTGAAGAT
>PWSL01000105.1 GCA_003563255.1 Desulfonatronospira sp.
CCCGCAACACCTTTCCTGCACAATTAAAATATGACAAACGCTAAGTTGTGTGAACCTTCAAAGATAGTACTTAGCGGGGACAGTCCCCAGACCTTGTGCCAGGAACTACAACTGAGTGCCCTCTGAATGGTTACGAATAATTTATCAGCTGTGCCGCAAATGAGTTAACCAGTATCATTATGTTCAACTTTCTCCAGACAAGAAATCCCGCCTGCAGCCTGGATCTGGGCAGCACATGGGCCAAAACCGTCAGTCTGGCCCGGAAAGGCAAAAGCCCCCAGCTTGAAAGGGTTGCCAGGGTTGCCTGGTCCGAGTCAGAACATAAGGATCATGATGCAAAAGGTGCAAGAATAAGCAAGGCATGGTCAAAACTGGGCCTGAAGGACAAATCCGTGATATCCTCACTTGCAGGACATTCGGTAATAGTTAAAAGAATTTTTGTTGAAAGGTCCTCACCTGAAGAGATCCAGGACAAAATCAGCCAAGAAGCCGGGCAGTATATCCCCTTCGACATAAACGACGTTTATCTGGACTACCACCTCCTTGAACCGGAACCGGAAAACGAAAGCCAGGAAGTCATTCTTGTGGCCACGAAAAAAAAGTGGTCCAGGAATTAAAACAGGTAATGGATAAATCCGGTCTTAATCTGAGCTTAGTGGATGTGGATGCCTTTGCTCTGAGTAACTGCTTCGAATTCAATTATCCTGAACTCGCCTCCCAGCCTGCCTATCTTCTGGATATCGGCGGGCTGCAAAGCATTTTTGCCGTGTTCTGGAAAAACCAGCCCCTTTTTTTTCGAGAGATGTCCTTTGGAGGCAAGCAACTCACTGATGCCATTGCTGCAGCCCTTGAGGTGGACACTGCAAAGGCAGAAGAACAGAAAATGCAGGGCCCAGCCGCGCTGGACATGGGGGACAAAAAGCGCATCAGCCTGGAATGTACTAAAGTCCTGAATTCCTGGGCCTCTGAAATAAAGAGGCTGGTAAGTTTTTACCAGACTTCAATACCTGCAGTAAAACAGGCTGAACATCTTTTTCTTTCTGGCGGCGGCAGCCTTTTCCAGGGGATCGGCAACATTCTGGAGGAAGATTTGAAGATAAGTACGCGACACATGGACCCCTGGAAAAAAGTGGAGGTAAAGGCCAACGATTTTGACCCCAAGTACCTGGAAGCCATCAAACCCCAGTTTTCAGTGCCCACTGGCCTTGCCTTGAGAGGATTCATCTAAACCATGATCAAAATCAACCTGCTGCCGCATTCCAGGAGATACAGAGTATCGCAGACTGAAAAACAGCTTGTGCTGGCCCTGGCCCTTCTCTTAATCCTGGGTATTCTTTGCACAGGCATGATAGTCTGGACCGGCACCCACGTATCCAGTCTGGAGGACAGGGTGACCCAAAAAGAAGATCAAAGGCATGAGCTTTTACAGAAAGTCGGACACATCAACCGCATCAAAGAACAGATGGAACAGATGCAGTCCAATATTCAAGCCATCAGGGAAATACGAAGCATTCAACACCTGCCTGTGCGCTATATAGAGGCCCTTGTCAGGAGTCTCCCGGAACAGAGGGTCTGGTTTGAATCCCTGGACCTGGACGGAAACGGTATGCTGGAAATCCGGGGGGTGGTAATGGACAACCAGGTTTTTGCCCAATACGTGGACGAATTGAGGCGCTCACCTTATGTACACTCCGTCAACACCAGGAGGACATCCAGAAGACAAGTCCAGGACCTGGACCTGGTGGAATTCGACTTCCGGGTACAGGCAGGAGAACCTATCCCTGACAAGCTGACCCTTAAGACTGAGGATGATCAGTAAAATCATGAAAATCAGCAGACAGCAAATAATCAGCGCGGTGGAATCCGTGAGCATGGGCCGCAGGCTCCTTATCCTGGCTCTTCTGATTATTATTATCGGGGGAGGTTCATGGCATTTTTTCATTGGCCCCCAAATGCAGCGCATAAGCGAATTGGAATCCGAACTGGAATCACTGGAAATTGACATTCTGACTTATTCCAGACAGGCAGAGGACCTGGAACAGAAGGAAGAGGAAGCCCGCCGCATAGAGCATGAGCTGGAGCTGGCCAGGACCCTTTTGCCTGCAGATACGCATGCCCTGGAAAGACTGCTGGCTTCATTCGAACGTCTGGGCAATGAAAAAGGGGTCCGCTTTCTTCTTTTTCAGCCTGGAAGCGAAGAGGAGCATGATTACTTTGCAAGTCGTAGCGTCCAGTTACGCCTGGAAGGACGCTTTCACGATCTCATGAGTTATTTTGATGCCCTTGCTGGACTGGACCGGCTGGTCAGCCTTGAAAGCCTGCGCCTGCGCCCCGTGGATCAGCAGCAGTTTTCCAGGCACAGAACACTGACTGCCGAATCCAGGCTCCGGGTCTACAGGGCCTTGACGTTGGATGAACAGGAACCCCGGGAGGACCAGTAGCCGTGTTTAACCTCAATGTCCTGTCAAAGCCGCTTTTACTGTTTTTTTTCATGTCTGTTGCATGGGTAACGCCTGGTGCTGCAGCCGATGATTCTGTAAGCCCCCTTCCTGAACCTGAATGGATGCAGGTTGATTATCCAGAATATGATCCCCAGGGCCTGCAGGACCCCTTTGTACCATTTGTCATGCCGGAGGAGCCTGTCGACAGCGTTCCCAGCCTGGAACGTCTCAGACCTTTGACCCCTTTGGAGCGCGTTGAACTGGGGCAACTGAAGCTGGTAGGCGTCATGCAGGCTCCCGGCCGGGCCCAGGAAATCATGGCCATGGTGGAAATGCCTGACGGCAAGGGCTTTGTGCTGCACAAGGGCACCAGGCTGGGTTCCAATCAGGGTGAAGTGGTGGAAATACACCAGGACAGGGTAGTGGTCAGGGAATATATTCAAGGGCCATATGGGCTTGAAAAAACCCGCAGTATTCTGAGGCTACGTTCGGGAGTCAATGGATGAAGGTGAATCTCACAGCCCTGTTGTTAACATTGCTTCTGATTTTTCTGGGGGCCTATCCAGGCACCGTATTCTGCCGGGATATATCTTCAGCCCGGCAATCCCCGGGCTCTGAGGGGCAGGGATATTTAGAGGAAATTGACTTCTGGATGGACCAGCATGATGCCCTGCATGTTCAGCTTTTGGGCCAGGGGCCTTTTGATCCCTCAGTGAAAAGCAGGGACAGCGGGAGGATGCATACCCTGCTGCCTGAAGTATCAACTGCACCCGGCCTGGTCAGACTCTATCGCCTGGATGAACTGAATTCCCCTCTGAAGTCTGTATTGCTCAGAAATACTGATGATGGAACCCTGCTTACCTGGGTATGGTCCCGTGAACCCGTAGTGCATGTAAAAAATACACATGAGGAATTGACATTCAGGTTTACCGATAATTCCGGCGAAGTACCTGATGGCTCCTCCCGGACCCTCCTATCCCCTAGTACACAGGAAATGGGGCAGCCGGACCAGCAAGGACCGCTTGCCAGGGAGCAGCAGAAGTATTCCGGGGATCCTATTTCCATTGACCTTCAAAATGCTGAAATAGAGCACGTACTGCGTCTGATTACCCATCACACAGAGTACAACATGGTGTTAGATGAAGATGTGCGAGGAAAGATATCGCTGAGATTGCATGACGTCCCCTGGGATCAGGCCCTGGTCATAGTACTTGACCAAAAAGACCTGGGCAGGGAGATTATTGATAATATTATTCGGGTTACAACTGCTGAAAAGCTTCAGGCCCAAAGGCAGCGGGCCCTGGAAGAACGTGAAAGCCTCAGAGCTCTGGAACCGGTTTTACAGGAGTATTTTCAGATCAACTATGCCAAAGCCA
>PWSL01000044.1 GCA_003563255.1 Desulfonatronospira sp.
GCTTGAGGCGCACAGGGCATACCATGGAAGATAGCGGTTACTTAAATCACGTGCAGTAATAATAGGATAGATACTGAAACCTCAAGCTATTTAACCGGGTAAACCGTGGGTCTGTGAGGCAAAGTAAACCTGGCGTTTCTTGGCATGGTGAACCTCCATGGGGTGAGGGTTGATGTCTATGGAAAAAGAGGTAGCCGAAATGAGAATAAAAGTCCATAATTTTTCGTCTGTCCCCAATGCCTTCTGTTTTCTACCAGCCTGCAGGCGTTCTGGAAGCCCTTGTCCGTATGCAGGCTGAAGGTCACGAACTCGCACCTGTAAAATACCTCCATATGCTCCCGACTCATGAAATGGCCATTGGTGGAGAGGTGAATCCTGAAGTCCTGGGACAGGGCGTAGTCCAGCATTTCAAGGAACTCTGGATGCATGCAGCTCTCACCCCGCCAGAAGGGCAGGACCACTGCCTGGCTGTTTTCTTCCTGTATTTCATCCAGTAACTTTTTGTACATCTCCCAGGTCATGTAGCTCTCCTCAAGCTTGATATGCTGCCTGGGACACATGGGGCAGGATAGGTTGCAGTCTGGAGTGAGCTCCAAAACTATGCGGCTAGGAAATGATTGTATTTTGTCAGTAGTCATAAGTTAGCTGGTGGCTGGTGGCTGATAGCTCGTAGCTCATCGCTCGTGGGTATAAGGTTACAGCGCAAAAAGTCTGTAATGCCTGGCAAACCTGAAAATATTTTCATGTGTTGTTCACTGTATCCCTGATTACTTCGCAAATTCTTTCCTGCTCCTGCCAGGAAAGATACGGATGCATGGGCAGACTGAAACATCTGGAGGCGCAGTCCTCAGCCACGGGGAAATCTCCCTGTCTGTATCCCAGGGGCTCGAACAACGGCTGTAAGTGCAGAGGCCGGCCGTAGTAGATCACGCTTGGGATTCCAGCATTCTTGAGTCTGGTCTGCAGATCAGATCTTTGCTCGCTGTCCATTGCCAGGACAGTGTACAAGGCCCAGGCGCTGTTGTACCCTTGGGGGACAAAAGGAGGTACAAGGGCCGAGGAGCCAGGGCCAAGCAATTCATTATAGTATTGAGCTGCCTGGCGGCGCTGTTCCAGCTCGTGGGGGTAAATCTCCAGCTTAGGGAGCACAATTGCTGCCTGCAGAGTATCCATGCGACCTTTTAGGCCCAGCCGGATAGTGTCATACTTGGAAGCTCCCAGTGAAACCCTGCTATGCAGGAAATCCTTCGGATTTGTTTCACCGGGCAGGCCCTGGCCGTGCACCCGGATGGACTTGAGCTTGTCAGCCAGGTCTGCATTGTCTGTAAAAAGAGCACCTCCGTCACCGTAACCGCCCAGGGGCTTGGAAGGAAAGAACGATGTACACCCGATATCTCCCAGGGTGGGACACAAGCCGCCCTGGTATTCCGCCCCGAAAGACTGGGCCGCATCCTGGATTATCGTAATTCGTTGATCGTTCGTCGTTCCTCGTTCTTCGTTATAAGAGGAAACCACGGAGAAAATGCGGTCATAATCGCAGGGCAGACCGTAGAGATCTACGGGGATTACACATTTGGGATTTAACTGGCATGGGGCCTCGGTGAAACTCCTGTCTTCGACAGGAAGCCCTCCGGGCTGTTTCACGGGGTAAACATGGGGCATGGAGCCTGGAGTACGAGGCAAAGGATGTTGAGAAGGATCGTTTTGCTGCACAGCCTGGATGGCCTGTTCCAGCTTGTCCGGGTCAATGTTGTAGGTCTGGGGGTCTATGTCCACGAATACCGGGGTAGCACCCAGTCTGGCTATCACGTCTGCCGTGGCTATGAAAGTGAAAGGAGTGGTGAATACCGCGTCACCGGGGCCTACATCGAGAGCCATAAGGGACATGAGCAGGGCGTCCGTGCCAGAGGAGCAGCTGATACAGTGCTTTACACCTGTATACTCTGCCAGGCGATTTTCCAGCTCTGCCACCTCCGGACCCAGGATATACCTGCCGTGATGCAGGACAGTATGAATATTCTTCTCCAGGGATGTACGGATACCATCTTGCTGAGCGGCCAGGTCCACGAAGACGATTGACGAGGATGCAGGTTCCCGCAGCCAGCCTGGGACCTCAGAGGGCATAAGTTCCAAAACCTCTGTCCCTGAAGTATCAAAGCGCTTTTCATTGGTGACAATGGAAGTCGGGCTATTTAACAGGGAGGCTGCACGAACAATCTGGGCATCTTCCAGGTCCGTACGCGAAAGTAAATTGTCATCCTGCTGGAATCCAAAACAGCTCAAAACAGAGACGTACTCAAATAGTTGCTCCATTAGCTGCCTTGAAGTGAGCTTGGCTGTGTGGGGATCAGCACCGTCTCTTTTCAGTTCCCTGCGGGTAACGTATTCAAGTACATGCAGGCTGGAGCTGCATATCCAACAGTTATACCCATCACCCGTTCCCGATTCCAGAATACCAGCCAGTTGCAGTAGTTGAGCTTCGGATTTGCGCTCCAGCCAAAGGTCGAGGATGACATTGACATCAAAAACAAGGTTTTTCATTGTCCGTATTTTTCCCCAAGAGCTTCTGCATAGGCATCATTATCTTCTCCCACACTTGCAGAAGGTCGCTGCCTGTGCATCGAGCCCAGGATTCTGCGAAACTTTGCCAGAAGCTTAGATCCCGCCTCCTCTGAAGACGGGGCAGATTTCTCCTGTTTTGAGCCGGCCTCTGTGGATAAAACTACATCATCCGGAAGATCCACTAGCACTGTAAATTCTTCCCGGCTAAGCCTGATGGGAACTGAAAATTCAAGGCAGCCCCGATTGTAAGTGGCCTTTATCTGCATGATTATCTCCAGAATTTAGGTTTTCAGCTATCTGAATCTATGCCTTCTCCGAGGATATACACTAAGGCTGGCTGTGTCTGCAACACAAAAAATAACGATTTGCTTCGCCCATCCCCGGTTGAATAAAAGGCCCCGATAAAACAGCCAGAGGTTTTATCGCAATGTGCTGGAAGTACACGGGGCCAGGAAGGCAGAAATTCAACGAGGCAAACAGGTTGCACGGCTTGCACTGACATTGATTCTAAGCCGTTAACTTATGACTTTCCGGATCACAAATGTACTGCTTATTGCATTTGACGCAGACCAGGTCCTCCTCCAGCCTTTCTCCACACATACATACCCAGCCGGTCTGGCGGGCGGGATTGCCCGTAACCAGGGCATGGTCCGGCACGTCCCTGGTGACCACGGTCCCGGCTCCCACAAAAGCATAACTGCCGATAGTCACTCCGCAGATAAAGGTGCAGATAGCTCCGAGGGTAGCATGATTTTTGACCAGGGTGTTCCTGACCTGGTCCATCTTGCGGATGGCGGCTCTGGGATTGAAGATATTGGTAAACACCATACCTGGCCAGCAGAAGACACTCTTGGGAACTACCTCAAGGGCGGGGTATGCAGGGTATGTTAAAAAAAATACTAAAGGCAGGCGGAGTATAGCGGGATACTGGCAACATAACTAAACTCGCAACATAATGTCCCTTCCCATTTAGGTTGGCGCTCACAATGGGTAACAAAGGCGCTGAATTGCCCACATCAGGCAATGCCTGAAATGGGTAAAAAGTCGCCTTAAGTGCCCATAGTATACCTAGCATGAAATGGGGAAGGTAGATACCGGGGGAATAGGTGATGGATTGCCCAATTTGTGCATTGCTTGAAATGGGTAAATGACGTGCTGAATTGCCCAAAACATGCCATGCATGAAATGGGGAATCTGGGGGATTAATTGCCCAAAGCATACCATGCTTGAAATGGGTAAC
>PWSL01000199.1 GCA_003563255.1 Desulfonatronospira sp.
AGCGATAAATGGTAATCTTAATAGCACTACAGCGAAACTTATGGCTGACCTCCGGGGACTGGCTCTTTTGCCGCCAAATTTTTGGAGCAATTGCTATTTATCAACCGGCAAAAGTGCCTGTTTCCAATTGAGATACGATATTATATTTTATAAGTTTCGCTGTAGTGATAGATGCATCTGCATAAAGTCGAGGAATGAAAAATTCAGAAATCAACAATCTACATAACTCTTTGATTTTACTGACCTCTGATCTCTGATCTCTGACGTCTGTGACTGCAAAAATGACTTTTTGCAGTCACATCTTAATAGATGCACCCGCAAAATGTCAGATATAAAATGGTAGTGGTAAATTATGACTTTTTGCAGTCGCATCTTATGAGACAGGTTATAAATTTTTGAAGTTTCGCTGTAGTGTTAATTTAACCCATAAAATTTACTTGAGAGTTTTATCAGTCAATATTTTATAATAAATACTTAGAAGATTTGCCTGAAACGGCAGCGAACCATAAAGCAGTCTGCACCAGACCGACGTTCTCTGCACCCTGGCCAAGGAGGTAAGTTGATGAGCGAAGAAATCGCCCAGGCGGAAACAGCGTCCGAGAAAACAACAAAGGCTGGAAAAACCGCCGGGAAAGAAGCTAAAAAAGAAGAGCCGCAGGGCCCCAGTTACACCGGCTATGACGCCGACTTCTTCGTGGCCCCCCAGGATCTTTTCAAGGCAGTGGAAAAACTGGATCAGACAGGCTTCTTCCTGGAAGACGTGTCCTGTATAGATATGCAGGAAGGCTTCCAGATCGTCTATCACTTCGACAGATTTGACCAGCCCGGCCGGGTCGGCATCAGGGTGATGGTTTCCAAAGACAATCCGGAAGTACCTTCAATTTACGATATTTATCCCGGAGCTGCATGGCACGAAAGAGAATGCTACGACTTCTTCGGGGTACGCTTTAAAGGCCACCCCAATCTGCTTCCCCTTCTTCTGGCTCCGGACCACGACGGTCCGCCCCCTCTGCTCAAAGACGAGTCCTCGCTCAAGGATATGCACCAGCTTTATCCGGACCGGGCTCATAGCCCAGTCTCCGTTGACAGCCAGGAATTTATCCAGGCAATTACCAATTGTTCCAACAAACCAGGCAGGGATAAATCATGAACCTTGATCTGAGACTAGACACCAAGGGGGATTTTTATTCCCAGAGGTTCCAGCCCACTGAGCGCGAGGATACCCTGGTCCTGAACATGGGGCCTCAGCATCCATCCACTCACGGAGTGCTGCGCATACTGCTGGAAATCGACGGTGAATATATTCTCAGGGCCGAGCCGGTCCTGGGGTATATCCATCGCATGCACGAAAAGATGGCTGAAGTCATGAGCTATCCCCAGTACCTGCCCAACCCGGGGCGGACCGACTACCTGCATGCCCTGGCCTGGAACTGGGCACATGTGGCGGCCGTGGAAAGGCTCATGAACATCGAGGTACCGGAAAGGGCCGAATACATCAGGGTCATAACCTGCGAACTGAACCGGATCTCATCGCATCTACTGTGGTGGGGAGCCATTCTCCTGGACCTGGGTGCCTTCACCCCAATAATGTATGCCTTTGACGACCGGGAAAGGATCCAGGACATCATGCAGCGCAACACAGGGTCCAGGCTGACCTACTGCTATTACAGATTCGGAGGGGTGGCCGCCGACATCGATGACAAGTTCATCGAAGATACCAGGACAGAATGCGCCAGGCTCAAGGACCGGGCCAAGATGTTCAAGGACCTGGTCACGGACAACTTTATTCTGCGTAAAAGAATGGAAGAGATCGGTGAAATCCCCATTGACACCTGCCGCAGGTATGGAGCCACAGGCCCGGTCCTGCGGGGATCCGGGCAGCCATACGATGTGCGGCGCGCAGAACCCTACTCCATTTACGATCGCTTCGACTTCAAAATCCCGGCCTACGATACCTGTGACTCCATGGGCCGCTACCTGGTGCGTATGGACGAGATACAGGAGAGTATAAAAATAATCGAGCAGGCTCTGGATACTCTGCCTGAAGGAGATTACATCCTGCCCAAAGCTCCCAAGCGTCCCAAACCACCGGCAGGCGATGTGTACTTCGCAGTTGAAGGGGCCAGGGGCAAAATCGGAATTCACCTGGTAAGCGACGGGGGCAAATCCCCATATCGCCTCAAACTGCGGGCCCCCGGCTTCTCCAACCTGAGCCTCTTTTCCGAAGTCGCCCAGGGAACACTCATCGCCGACGCCGTCGCGATTCTGGCAAGCCTTGACCTGGTCATACCGGAGATAGACAGATGATAGAAGCAATACCTACGCAATTCATTATTATTTTCGTGGGCCTGCTGGCGATCATGGCCTTTGTCGGCCTCAACGCCGTGGTCCTGGTGTATCTGGAAAGGAAAGTGGCCGGTTTTATCCACAGGAGACCCGGTCCTTACGAAGTGGGCCCCCCATGCTTCCCTCACGGGATTCTGCAGCCCTTGGCCGATGGTCTCAAACTGGTGGGCAAGCAGATTTTCACCCCCAGGGGAGCGGACAGTTTCCTGTTCTGGCTGGCTCCAATGATATCCATAGCCCCGGCCATTGTCTGCTTTATCGCCATCCCTTTCGGGCCATACCTGCAGGTTATCAATACCAACGTGGGCCTGATTCTGATCCTGGCCTTCACCGGGATCAACGTCCTGGCCCTGTGCCTGGCCGGCTGGGCCTCACAGAACAAGTACGGCCTTATAGGCGCGGCCAGGGATATCTCCCAGGGTGTCGCCTACGAAATCCCTCTGCTCCTGGTGGTCCTGTCGGTGGTCTTCATGACCGGGACCTTCAACCTTTTCGACATCGCCGACGGACAGGGGGCCTGGCCGTGGCAGTGGTACATTGTATATCAGCCCCTGGCCTTTATTCTCTTTTTCATCTGTGCCCTGGCCGAAACCAACAGGAACCCCTTTGACCTCCCCGAGGCCGAGAGCGAGCTCACTGCCGGGTTCCACACCGAGTATTCGGGCATGGCTTTCGCCTGCTTTTTCCTTGCGGAATACGCCTACATGGTGGTGGCGGCCTGTATCATCGCAATTCTGTTCCTGGGCGGATTTCAGGGACCGGTTGCACCCGGGATATGGTGGTTTCTGGCCAAGGTCTATGTTTTGCTGCTGATCATGATCTGGATCAGGTGGACTTTTCCTAGGGTACGTTTTGATCAGCTGCTCAACATCTGCTGGAAATGGCTGATTCCCCTTGCCGTTCTTAATCTTCTGATAACCTTAGCGGTGATTGCCTTATGATAGTCAAAAGCTTGAGCGAAACCCTGTCGGGCATGTGGAGCCTGCTGGTGGGAATGAAGGTGACCGCAGTCAACTTCAAATCACCCCAGATAACCGTCCATTACCCGCGTCAGGTCACCAACCTGGATGGCTACCGGGGACATATTGAGCTTGTTCCAAGCGATGAAGATCCCACGAAGTCCAAGTGCATAGCCTGTAGCAATTGTGTGCGCATATGCCCGGGAGCCTGCATTTCTCTGAAGGCTTCCAAGCCCAAGAAAAAGGCGGCCCCGGAAAAGACTGACGCCCCTTCTACTGCAAACGAAGCCCAACCAGAAAGCAAAAAAGAAGCCCCACCTAAAAAGGCCAAGCCTGAATTGCAGTCCTTTGTCCTGGACTACAACTATTGCTGCCTCTGCGGACTGTGCGTTGAGAGTTGCCCCTCCGGGGCCTTGAGATACTCCAGCGACGTTTATGTAGCCGGATTCACCAGGCAGGAGTTTGTCTACGACCTGCTGTCCAGACTTCAATATCAGGCTCAGAAAAAGGAGCAGTAAATGGAAAATCTGGAATACGAAAGACTGGCCTGGGCAGTGCTCTTCGGGCACATCGTCATAATAGTCGTCGGCGGATTTATGACTGTACTTTCCCAGAGTCTGGTCCGGGCACTTGTAGGCTTGATAATGACCCTCTTCGGCGTGGCTGGACTGTTTTTCCTCATGGCCGCCCCCTTTATCGCCCTGATGCAGATCCTCATCTATGTCGGCGCAGTCAGCGTGCTAATTTTTTTCGCCATCATGCTCACCAGTGCATGGCCGGGTGGAGATGAAAGCGGGAAATGCTCAGGCAGAAAGTATATTTATGCCGGCGTGGCCGGGCTCGTGCCAGCCGTTATTCTGGCTACAGCGGCCATCCGTTCTGCTCCACCATCATTTCTGGTGCCGGAAGAGACGGAAATCAGCGTTCTGGGGAAGTTTTTCCTGGAGGATTTCATCCTGCCCTTCGAGCTAATCTCATTGCTGCTGACTGTAGCCATGGCTGGTGCAGTAGTCCTGGCTTTTGAAATGAGGAGGAAAAAATGAGTGTAATGACCATCTACCACCTGGTGGCCATTTTTCTGTTGTGTCTGGGCATATTCGGCATTGCCTACAGAAGGACCCTGGTGGGGATTGTTCTCGGTATAGAGCTTATACTCAACGGAGCAGGCCTTAGCATCATGGCCTCTGCGCAACTCACACCGGCCCCTAATGAACTGGGACAGGTGGGGGCCTTGCTGGTCATGGGTATAGCCGCAGCCGAAGCAACCCTGCTGCTGGCCATCCTTCTGGTTGTTTCCAGGCGCTTCAAAAATGTTGAGGCCGGCAAACTTATCACTATGCGAGGATAAAAAATGTCTTGGGATCTAAAGCTGCGCTTTGGTTTCGCCTCTAGCCCAAATAAGGATGTTATGACATGATGCCCTCTATTTTACTCCAGATAATCTTTGTCCCGGCTCTGGCCGCCTTGGTTATCCTGCTCTTCAGGTTTCAGCTGGGTATGAAAGCTGGATGGGTGGCTGTAGCTGGACTTGCATACACTACTCTTCTGTTGCTCCTTGCCTTTTTCAATGTCTACAAAGGCGCGCCTATCGAGGAAACGTACCAGATACTTAAAAGCCCGGATATAAGTATTACCCTGGTTGCAGACGGACTCAGCATCGCTGTGGCCTTTATCTGCAATATCCTCTGCCTGGCTTTGGGCACTTATTCCATAAAGTATATCTATCACCGCATCGAGGTCCTGTACCCGGAGACCATTGGAAACAAGGGCGAAATAAGCTGGTATGCTTGTTTTTATTATCTCTTCCTGTTCTTTCCAGTGGGGTTTATGGGTGTCAGTTTTGCCAGCGACCTGGTACTGATGTACTTTTTTCTTGAAGTCCTGACACTGTTTTTGTTTTTCCTCATGGCCTACTTCGGCTACTATGAACGGGTATGGGTGGCCATAATCTGTACTGTATGGGGAATATTCTCAGCGTTGTTCTTCCTGGCCGGAGTGGCCCTTATCTACTCCCAGACCGGGTCATTTCAGATTGAACAGATCCACACAATGTCCGGAGACCCCTTGGCGTTCTGGGCTATCCTGCTGGTTCTGGTGGGCATGATCGCCAAACTGGCCATCGTCCCGCTGCATGTCTGGATGCCCTGGGTTCACGCAGAACATCCTACCTGCATTGCCGGACTTCTTGCGGTGTATGCCAATATTGCGGCTTATATTATAGTCAGGATGCTGGTTTTGCCCCTGTGGGACGATTTTCAGGTTTTCGGACCGTACATCATGGTACTGGCTGTAATCACCATGGTTTACGGCTCACTGCTTACCCTGGCTCAGAGGGATATGAAACGCATCCCGGCCTGCTCAACCATCAGTCAGAGCGCCTATTCCATGCTGGGCATCGGGGCTTTGACGGCCGCCAGCATTGAAGGGGGGCTGTTCTTTTTCCTGAGTCACATCATGGGCAAGACGGTCTTCTTTTCCGCCTGCGGTCTGGTAGTTTATATGACCCACATCAGAAACGTAAAATATCTGGGCGGACTTGGGGCAAAAATGCCCATTACCGCATTGGTTTTTCTAAGCGGGGGCATGATGCTGGCTGGTATACCGCCTTTCAGCAGCTTTGCCGCGGAAGTGGTGATGTTTGCAGGAATATTCGAGCGCGGAGACACTTTCGGCCTGGTCATCGGAATCATCGGGCTGATGGCGATTCTATTAAGTATTTCGTATGCAGTGCATTTTACACGCATAATATTCTTTGGTCCGCTCCCGGAAAAGCTGGCCAATGATGATCATATCAAGGATCCGCCCTGGGTAATGCTGGCACCACTCATCGCTATTATCCTTTTATCAGCGTTTCTGGGGCTTTACCCGACTCTGGTCATGGAGCTTTTCGAACCGGTCATCAGTAGTGCAATAGCCAACATGTAACTACTGGGTTTTTTCTACCCAGCGCTGTAAATACAGCCCATAGATAAGAACTATAAACCTTGAGGTGGGTACGAATATGGATATTCAGCTTGCGTGGCTCTGCCTGATCTTCCCTTTCATCGGGGTCCTTGTTACCCCGTTTCTGGCACGCATCAGCACCACGGTGATGAATTTCGGAGCTGTCTTCTTTTCATTTCTGGCGGCAGCCTGTGCAGTCATGCTGTTTCCGCTGGTATTCAGCGCTGAAAACCTGCCCTTGGAGTCGCAGCTGGTGTGGCTGCATACGCCCATTACCGTCAGCTTCGGGGTTCTGGTGGATCCTCTGAGTATAATCGTGGCCAATGTGGTGGCGGTTATCAGTTTTTTCATTATGGTTTATTGTTTAGGCTACATGAAGGGCGATCCAGGTATCATGCGCTTCTGGATGCTCATGAACGCCTTTATCGGCAGCATGCTGCTCCTGGTACTGGCCAACAACCTCATAATCATATTTATCGGCTGGAAGCTGGTGGGACTATGCAGTTACGGACTTATCGGTTTTTACTACCGCGACGAGAAAAAATACTGGATCGGCGGCCCGGAGCCGTACTCCTTTGACAAGCCTTCAGCCTGCGGAGTAAAGGCTTTCATCGTCACCAGCGTGGGTGATATGCTTATGCTCGGTGGCATACTCATCATGTACTTCTATGCCGGCACCTTCAATGTCCTGGAACTCTACCAGACGGCCCCGGAATGGATTCCGGCCATGGCTGCAACCCCGGGGATGATTATCCTGGTAAGTATACTCCTTATAGCCGGACCTGTCGGCAAATCGGCCCAGTTTCCCATGCATGAATGGCTGCCTGAGGCCATGTCCGGACCTGGGCCTGTATCAGCCCTGATCCACGCCGCCACCATGGTCAAGAGCGGCGTGTTTCTAATAGCCCGATTCATTCCAATATTCTACTACGGATACTGGACCGCCGGGGTGGAAGAAGCCATGTATTTCTTTCTGATTGTGGCCTGGATCGGTGCCATCACAGCGTTTCTGGCGGCCAGTCAGGGGCTTGTGGCCCTGGAGTTAAAGAAAATTCTGGCCTACTCTACTGTAAGCCAGATAGGTTACATGATGCTGGCCCTGGGTGTGGCCGGGTTCAGCCAGGATCTGCTGGTCAAGGGATATGCCGCCGGTACTTTTCACCTCATGAGCCATGCCATGTTTAAGGCTTGCCTGTTCCTCTGCGCGGGTACGGTCATTCACGCGGCACACTCCATATATATAAACGATATGGGTGCCTTGAGGAAGTTTCTGCCTTACACCTGGCTCTTCATGGGTCTGGCGACCCTTTCTCTCATAGGAGTACCGCCTCTGCCCGGCTTCTGGAGCAAGGAGGCCGTGTTGCTGGCTACCCTGGAGTCCCAGCACATGATGCTGTTTTTGATAGTTCTTGTATCGGTTATATTTACAGCCTTTTACTCCACCCGGTATTTCGGAATGATGTTTCACGGACGGCAGAGCAGGCATATCAAACAGGAACTAAAAAAACCCCATCACCATGTTCATGAGGGGTATTTGCCACAGACTATCGCATGCGGTGTGCTGGCGGCAGGGATAGTCATATTCGGCCTCATGGGGATGCGTGTGGAATATGCCCTTTATGGACTTTTTGAGACTCAGCTGGTTCAGGACTTGGCGCACTCAACTGTTCTAAGCGTACCATCATTTGACAAGACCCTGATCATGGTACTTTCCATTAGCAGCGTACTCATCGGTGTTATTCCGGCCTACATGTTTTACATAGCCAGAAAATGGGATGCCGACCTGGTATACGAAAGATCCAGGCTGGTGCAGGTGGTGCATGCTTTCCTGTGGAACAGGTGGTATATAAATGCTTTTTACAACTGGTTCTTCGCCAGAGGTGTCATGGGAATAGCCAGGTTCGTGGCTGAGAAGATTGAGATAGCTGTTGATACGGTCATAAACAAATTGACTCCGTCAGGGGTGTTTGGTCTGTCCAGTATTTCCGTCTGGTTTGACAAAAAAGGTATTGACGGATTTCTGGACGGACTTGCTTACCATGTTCAGAACAGTGCCGGGGGAACCCTGGCCAGGATCCAGAACGGCAGGATCCAGGAGTATCTGGCCCTGGCCGTTATTATAGCCCTGATAGTCTGCGGCTTTTTCTGGCTGTCATGACAGGCAGAACCAGGACAATAATCCGAATGAATGCATATAACATCTATAAACCGTTTGCCGGAGTAGCCGACCATGCTTAACACAGGTTTTCCCGTGCTCAGCGCCCTGATCTTTTTTCCGCTTATCGCTGCGGTAGTGCTCTTTTTCATCAGAGGAGACAACAACATCAGGGTGTTCACATTGGTTGTAAGTCTTATAGAATGTGTCCTGCTCGCCCCTATACTGCTGGGCTTTGACACCACAACAGCCCAGTTTCAATTTGTGGAAAAGCATGCCTGGATCGAGGCCTGGAATATCTACTACTTCCTCGGCATTGACGGGATAAGCGTTCTTATGGTGCTTTTGACTGTAATTCTATTGCCCATATGCGTGTTGTGCTCCTGGAAGTACATTGGGCAAAGGGTCAAGGAGTTTCACTTCTGCCTGCTGCTCATGACCACGGCATGCATAGGCATCTTCAGCGCACTGGACTTTATTCTCTTTTACATCTTCTGGGAAGCCATGCTTATTCCCATGTACCTTATGATCGCTGTATGGGGGGGGCCTCAGAGAAGATATGCCTCCCTGAAGTTCTTTTTATACACCCTGGCCGGAAGTACCTTATTTCTGGCAGCCATTATCGCTTTTTTCATCAATACCGGCACCTTTTCCATCCCTGAACTTATGGATCACAGGTACGCCTTTCAGTTTCAGGTATGGACTTTCCTGGCCATGGCCCTGGCTTTTGCCATCAAGGTGCCCCTTTATCCCTTTCACACCTGGCTGCCTGCCGCCCATGTTGAAGCCCCCACAGCTGGCAGTGTGCTGCTGGCTTCCATCCTCCTGAAAATGGGCACATACGGTTTTCTGCGCTTCTGCCTGCCCATAACTCCGGCAGCCAGTGAGTTTTTCGCGCCACTTATGATAACCCTGGCCCTGATATCCATTATAGTTGGATCCCTTCTGGCCATCGGCCAGTCAGACATGAAAAAGCTGATTGCTTATTCTTCGGTTGCCCACATGGGGTTTGTAACCCTGGGAATATTCGTGTTTGCCTTCAGAGGCGTTGAAGGGGCCATTATGCACATGGTCAACCACGGCATAATCACCGGCGCTATGTTTTTGCTGGTAGGCCTTATTTATGAGCGCAGCCACAGCCGCGAACTCTCTGAAAATATGGGTGTGAGCAGTTATTTGCCCGCGTATACAGGCTTTCTGCTGCTGTTTTCTCTGGCTGCATTCGGATTTCCCGGTACAAACGGCTTTTTCAGCAAACTACTGGTGCTGCTAGGGGTATTTGAAGCCAGTTATATCCTGGGAGTGCTTTTTGTCATCGGCCTAATACTGGGCCTGGTTTACCTCCTGCGCCTGCTTCTTAATGTTGGCTGGGGTAAACCCAGCAGCGTCAAAGGCTGGGCTGATATGAACAGCAGGGAGTGGGTATACCTGGTGCCGCTGGGCATTCTGGTCATTTATCTTGGTGTCGCCCCAGGAAGGGCTCTAAGCTTTATCAGCCCCTCCATTGAAAATCTGCTGGATAATTTTGAGGCCGAGAAGAATATCAGGGTAGAGCCTGTACCGCAGCCGGGACCGGAACTTTATTCCAGCAATAATATTGAGATGGAATTATACATGGATAAGCCCATGAGGTTCACACTGTCTTACGCTTATGAGAATAGATTTGATTTTTACCGGGATACAAAATAGTCACAAGCGGATAAAATCTGCCCAGGCAGGATAAAAGGAGACAAGCCTTGCTTAACTTCAATCCTCAACTCATAATACCAGAATTGTACATGGTGGCTTTGCTGGCGGTTTTATTCGTCCAGAGCATAAGCGACAGACTTAAGGACAAAATCCTTTGGGTGCCTTTTGCCGCCTTGCTTGGAGCATTTCTGGCCTATTTCTCTCCATCCGGCGTGGAGTATATGTTTTATGAATCATACCGCATTGACGGCCTGTCACAGTTCTTCAAGACCATTATTTTTCTCGGCCTGGCCATATGCGCGGCCAATGCTCTTCGGGTAGGCTCCCTGGGCAAAGCCAACAGGGCCGACTATTTCTTTTTCATGTACATGAGCGCCTTTGGATTGCTCCTGCTTTCCAGCACGGTGGAACTGTTCACCATCTACATCTCCCTGGAACTGTCGGCTTTCAGTCTATACATACTTTTGCCTTTCAGAAACAATGATCCGCGGGCGGTGGAAGCAGCCATCAAATACGTCCTTTTCGGGGCCGTGGCTACGGCCATAGGTCTGTACGGCATATCCTACATCCTGGCTGTGCAGCATACCACGTACATCAACGAACTTCTGACTCTGGACTGGTCCTTTACCGGTCAACCCATGGCCCTTATCGGCCTGACCATGTTCCTGCTGGCCTTTCTGTACAAACTGGCCCTTTTCCCCTTTCATTTCTGGGCCCCTGACGTATACCAGGGAGCCAGCAACGAAACAGCCGCATTTGCCGCTACCCTGCCCAAGCTGGGAGCCATAGTCATCATGGTCCGGCTCATGGCCTTTAATCCCGGCATGGAAGTCAAGACAATCCTGGCCGTCTTTGCCGCCATCTCCATGACCTTCGGAAACTTGGTGGCCTTGATTCAAAAAGACGTAAAAAGGCTTCTGGGTTATTCCAGCGTAGCCCATGCAGGTTTTATCATTATGGGCCTGGTAGCCGGAGGTGCATACGGGCTGGCTGCGGCCTCGTATTACGCTCTCGTTTACATGGTTATGAACCTGACTATATTCTGGATCATTACCCGCATTTCTCACGATGGTAAGAACGTATATATAAGCGATCTGCGCGGGCTGTATTCCAGTTCGCCCATACTGGCTTTCGTGCTGGCGGTATCAGCATTCGCCCTGGTGGGACTGCCGCCCACCGCTGGTTTTATCGGCAAGCTTTTTCTGTTCAATTCCGCTTGGGATGCCGGGTTCTACTGGCTGGTTATTGTCGGGGTAATAAACACAGCCCTGGCCATTTTCTACTACCTGAACCTGGTAAGACATGCCTACACTCTGGATGAAGTAGTCCCAGCCAGGATCAGCCTTAGTCCCGTAGGTGCATCCATTGCTGTGATACTGGCCCTGAGTGTGCTTTATCTGGGTGTAATGCCCCAGAATATATTTGACTTCCTGGTCCAGGCCAGCCAGATTATCCTGTCATGATGCAGCTCAACGGATAGATGCGGTATTCAAGCCCTGCATCCAATGGATGCAGGGCTGTTTTCGTTTTATAAACTGACGGAATGGACATGGTACTCGGGCAGGCTGCAGAGTCAGCGCAATAATCTCTTTGAGGTCATGTTCTGCTTCCGTATGTTGTTAATTCACGCGGTTATTTATCCGCAAATCATCGCTGCTGCGAAACTTCTCTATTCGTATCTGTTTAGCGAGGAGCATTACGCGTTTCTGAAAACTGAACACATAAGGAATTTATCATAGCTTGTTTTGGGTTAAAAACTGTTTATTAGGCTCTTGGTACGGGGACTGTCCCCGGCTTCGGGACTGTCCCCATCCGGTTATTCAGTCCCCGGCTTCGGGACTGTCCCCATCCGGTTATTCAGAAACGCGTAATGCTCCCGTTTAGCGCTTTGCATGTGGCATGGGGACTGGTTATTCCGGGACCCACTTGTCCCAGAAAATGAGATATTTTAGCACAAAATGATGCTCAAATGGGTCCCGGAGTGCCTGTCCCCTGCTTTCCTTATAAAGGGCTAAACTGATACCTCTATTCTATGCATGCACAATTTACAGGTTGATCCAGCTTCTGGAGCAACTAAGAAAAGAGGCTTAATGAAGTACCATGCCGGTGAAGCATCGCTCCAGCAGCTGCGGGTGTGGGCTCCGAGGGCGCAAATGGTGGAGCTGGCACAGGGACAAGACAGAACCCTCATGCTTGAGATAGAAGACGGATGGTGGCTTGCAGAAAAAAGTCCAGACCACGGCCAGGACTATGCTTTTTTTCTGGATGGTGACGGACCTTTGCCGGATCCCCGATCGTCCTGGCAGCCCCGAGGCGTTGATGGCCCATCCAGGCGGCTGGATCACGGCCGCTTTGAGTGGAGTGATCAGGGCTTTCAGCCAGCCCCCCTGCCTTCGGCCGTTATTTATGAGCTTCATGTGGGCACCTTCACCCCGGAAGGGACTTTTTTGGGAGTACTGGAGAAGCTTGATCACCTGGTTGAGCTGGGGGTCAGCCATATTGAACTCATGCCCGTGGCCCAGTTTTCAGGGAATCGCGGCTGGGGTTATGACGGGACTGGTCTTTATGCACCGCACCACGCCTACGGCCACCCTGAGGATCTGAAGAAACTGGTCAATGCCTGCCATGAACGGGGTCTGGGGGTGATCCTGGATGTTGTCTACAACCACCTGGGGCCCAAGGGCAATTATCTGCCCCGTTTCGGACCTTATTTTACCGACCGCTACCGCAACCCCTGGGGGTCAGCGGTGAATTTTGACGGTTCCTACAGCGATGAAGTCCGCCGGTTCTTTATAGATAACGCTCTCATGTGGTTGAGGGACTATCATTTCGACGGTCTGCGCCTGGATGCGGTGCATGCATTATTTGATTTTTCAGCCAGGCACTTCCTGGAGGAACTGGCCCTGGAAGTCAGGGAGCTTGAGGCCGGGCTGGGCCGGCATCTGGTGCTTATAGCCGAAAGCGATCTCAATGATCCTCGTATTGTCAGGCCGACTTACGCCGGCGGATATGATGTCCATGCCCAGTGGAACGAGGATTTTCACCACGCCCTGCATGCGGCCCTCACCGGAGAGAACCATGGTTATTACGCCGATTTCGGAGGGCTGTCCCCACTGGCCAGGGCTATGGAAACAGGCTTTGTGTATGACGGGGCTTATTCAGTGTTCCGTCGCCGCAGACATGGCCGTCCTGCCCCGGACCTTTGCGGTCACCAGTTTGTGGGCTGCCTGCAGAATCACGACCAGGTGGGCAACCGGGCCGGTGGAGAGCGCACATCTCACCTGCTCACCCCGGGACAGCTCAAGATTGGAGCGGCCCTGGTGCTGACCTCACCCTTCATTCCAATGCTTTTTCAGGGAGAAGAATGGGGGGCAAAGACGCCTTTTCTGTATTTCACCGATCACGAGGATAAGCATCTGGCCAGGGCCGTGTTCCTGGGACGTATGGCCGAGTTTGCGGATTTCGGCTGGCAGCCTGAAAACATACCCGACCCGCAGGCTCTGGAAACCTTTGCCAGTTCCAGGCTTGACTGGCAAGAGATGCATCTGGACATACACGCTGAGATCCTTGACTGGCATAAGCAGCTTATTATTCTTCGCCGCCATGGTCTCGACCTGAGCAGTGGGCGACTGGACCGGGTGCGGGTGGATTTTCATGAAGAGGATGAATGGCTGGTGATACACCGTGGGTCTGCCATAGTGGCATGCAATTTTGCCTCCATCCGGCAGACAGTTTCCCTGGATGAGCAGGCTGTGGATTTGCACATTGTGCTTGCTTCGCATGCGCTCGCCTCACTCTACGGCCGGGACCTGTTTCTGCCTGGCCACAGTGTAGCCGTGCTGAGTTGCAAGAGTTGAACAAAGTATGCCACGCTCGAAAGCAATAGGATTTCCTGCAAAGCAGGGTTTAACTCGGGCCTGCCCGGTTAAACAAATCCGAAGGATTTCCTGCAAAGCAGGGTTTAACTCGGGCCTGCCCGGTTAAACAAATCCGAAGGATTTCCTG